>NZ_LT635475.1:1200000-1500000 GCF_900120165.1 Ezakiella massiliensis | reverse complement strand
ATACCTGGGCAATGTCATCGAAGGCAAGAAAGTAAAACACTTGAACCTAGCCATCGAAGATTTAAAGGCAGCAGTCCTCGCCCAATTAAAAGATGGCATGCCAGTTTGGTTTGGTTGCGACGTTGGCAAAGATTCATTTAGCGAAGACGGCAGAGCCATGCTCGACACGAAAGTCACCAACTATGACGAACTCTTTGGCATGGACTTGCAATTAACAAAGGCTGACGCCCTTGATTACTATCAATCACAAATGACTCACGCCATGACCTTCACAGGAGTGGAAGTCAAAGACGGCAAGTCACTCAGATTTAAAGTTGAAAACTCATGGGGAGATAAATTTGGCTACAAGGGCCACTACACCATGACAGATGACTGGTTTGACAAATACGTCTACCAAGCAGTCGTCAACAAAAAATATTTGTCAAAGGACATGCAAAAAGCCTATGACAAAGACCCAGTAGTCCTAAAACCATGGGACCCAATGGGATCACTCGCGTAAATCAATCAAAAATTTTTCTTTTTTTCCTTTCCTAAAACCAGGGCCTAAGTGCCCTGGTTTTTTTGTGTGGTAAATTTCTCCATAAAAAACAGGCCCCAGATGGGACCTGCCTATAAGTCAGAATTAAAAACTATTTTTTAATTTCTTCGATCTTTTTTTCAGCTTCAACTTTTTCTTTCATGTCTTTGATCTTCTTTTCAGCTTCTTCTTTTTCTTTAGCTTTTTCTTCAACTTTTTCTTTCATGTCTTTGATCTTCTTTTCAGCTTCTTCTTTTTCTTTAGCTTTTTCTTCAACTTTTTCTTTCATGTCTTCTATCTTTTCATCTAGTTCTGAAAGTTCGATTTCAAATTTGCCGTCTACTAGTTTAGCATCGAATTTTGCTTTCTTTTCAGCTGTTGCGATTGTTCCTTCGTATTCGAAAACAACCTTGTCTTCAACTTTGCTTTCTTTAGCTTTTGTAACAGTGATGTTTTTAACTTCACCAAGTTCTTTTTCAGCTGCTTTAGCCTTTAGAGCTTCTACTAGACCTGCGATAGCTTCTTCTTTAAGTTCAACGCCTGTTTCGTTTGTGAAAGCTTCAACTTCTTCTTTCTTTTCTTCAGCTTTTTCGTCTTTCTTTTCTTCAGCTTTTTCATCTTTCTTTTCTTCAGTATTTTCTTTAGCTTCTTCAGCTTTTTCTTCTACTTTTGATGAAAGTTCGATAGCCTTTGTTTCTTCGTTGTAGTGAACACCAAAGCCGATTAATTCGCCAAGTTCTCTTAGTTGTAGGTAGTTGTTTTGGTTGATAAGAGCGGTTTTTACCATTTTTTCTTCGCCGTTGAAAACGAAAGCTTGTTCGCCCATAAGAGCTTCAACTTTACCTTCTGGGAGTTCAACTAGGTCTGTGTCTAGTTTTTCGTAGGCTTCGCCTGTTGTGATAACAACTTTTTTGTCTTCGTTAAATCCTACGTTAAATTTTGCATCTGTTGCTGTTAATAATGCTGCAACGTCACGGAGTTTTACATAGTTTCTTTGGTTGATTAGGTATGCGCCTAGGTCAACTTTGCCACCGTCTAGGTAAACTTCTTGGAAGGTTTTTGCGCCTTCAGCTTTAACTGGTTCTGATGCTTCTGCTGCAAAAGCAAAACTGCTAGCAAGTAGTACAAATACTAATGCTAATGAAATAAATCTTTTCATAATTCCTCCTAAAATTTTTCTTGCATGAAATCATGCTTTATATAGTTTAGCACAATCCGAAAATTTTATCAAGATAAGCCCTGTGCCATACTAGCTTCGATAATCCATGTTGTTTTAACAACGTAGATTAATTATTTTTTAAGCATGAATAACATTAAAAATATCTCATACACCAAAGGTGCAAACGATATCCCAAATAAAAAAGCCTATCCAAGATAGGCTCTTTATTGTAGGTTATTTGCTTGCTGATTTAGTTAATACAACAACACTTCCCAAGCCTTTAATTTGAGGTGTGCATACATCAAATCTCAAGGCAACAGAATTGCCATATTTAAAGTAAATGAAGAAATAGTTTGAATCACCAAACTCTAAAACATCAACTTGAGTTGAATAAGGTTTTTTAAATATTTCTTTGCCTATTTTTTTGGCATCTGCTTTTCTGATTTCGACAATTTCTTTGACCTTTGCCTCGTCAGCATCGTAGTTTAAAGATCTTAAAACTTCAACAGCCTTTTTGTAGTCTTCGCTAACAACTGCATCATGGAATTCAGTGAAGCCCTTTAACAATTCTTCAGAGCTTAGCTTACCAATATCCTTGTCCATATCTATAAACGGAATAATTGCTCCAACAGAAAGACTTTCTTGAATTTGAAAACTATCTCCCTCATAGTATCCCTTAATAGTATTTTCTGCACCAGTATCATATTTGAAGTTAACAACATACTTTTTCATACCATCTTCTTCAATTATACTTTTTTCCATTTCTGGATTTTCAGTATATAGTCTCCTACCATAAAGTTTAGAAAGATTTACCATTGATGTAAAAAATCTTTCATTTTCATCTTCAGGAAGTGGAAGCATAAAATCAGATTTGTATTTTTGAATCTTATACTCATTAAGAGTAATTATATTTTTGAAAATATTTTCATCTTCTTCGGAAAACTTTTCGTCTTTCTTTTCTTCAGCTTTTTCGTCTTTCTTTTCTTCAGTATTTTCTTTAGCTTCTTCAGCTTTTTCTTCTAGCTTTGATGAAAGTTCAATGTTTCTTGTTTCTTTGTTGTAGTGAACGCCAAAGCCGATTAATTCGCCGAGTTCTCTTAGTTGTAGGTAGTTGTTTTGGTTGATAAGAGCTGTTTTTACCATTTTTTCTTCGCCATTGAAGATGAAAGCTTGTTCGCCCATAAGCGCTTCAACTTTGCCTTCTGGTAGTTCAACTAGGTCTGTGTCTAGCTTTTCGTAAGTCTCACCTGTTGTGATAACAACTTTTTTGTTTTCAAATCCTACGTTAAATTTTGCATCTGTTGCTGTTAATAATGCTGCAACGTCACGGAGTTTAACATAGTTTCTTTGGTTGATTAGGTATGCGCCTAGGTCAACTTTGCCACCGTCTAGGTAAACTTCTTGGAAGGTTTTTGCGCCTTCAGCTTTAACTGGTTCTGCGTCTGCTGCAAAAGCAAAACTGCTAGCAAGTAGTACAAATACTAATGCTAATGAAATAAATCTTTTCATAATTCCTCCTAAAAAAATTTTTGCACAAGACTTTATGCTTACTTTAGTCTAGCACATTTAAAATAATATATAAAGGAGGACAAATATATTTTACTTGTCCTCCTTGTACATAAAGTGTGTATTGGTATAGTAGTCAACCGAAAGCAGTTTGTGCATGGTTGGCTTTATTTGATCACTTGCACTTGGAATTAGATCAGAGCCTTTTTTTGTATAAGATGTATTAAATACACTTATATCAGGAAATTCATTCCTTTTAATTTGCATGGTCTTGGTCCCTTCAAGTCCCAACTGTTCAAAGGCATAGCCCATGAGATATTGGGGAGACAATGTTGGTCCCTCGCCTACAAATTCATTTCCAGTCACTTCCTTGGCCTTGTCGTTGGCCCAAATAACATAAGGAGTCCTGTATCTATTTACATAACCCCGCCAGGTCTTTGGATCTACGTCTACGCCCATGGCCTCAAAACCGACGTCGTCTTGGCCCAAGAATGGATTGTGGTCTCCAAAGGCAATTACCATTACGGGATCGTCATCGTCTTTTAGCTTGTCCAGCAAGTCCCTAAAGGCTTCTGAAGAACTTTTAATTCCATCAAAGTAAACATTGGTTTCCTTTAAGGCCTTTTCATCTACAGAAAAATCAGGCTTTATATATGCAGGCACATTGTAGTCTGCGTGATAAGGCCCATGGTTTTGCATGGTAATTGTCATATTAAAATAGGGTTTGCCAGTTTTTTTATTGTCCTTATAATCTTTTAGGACATACTTAAAAAGCTCTTTATCTGGCATATAATAATTTTTCCCCCAGACTTCATCAAAGTAATTCTCATCATAGAGAAAATCATCAAAGCCCAGATATCTGTTGACATTTTTTCGATTGTAAAAAACACCCAAATGTGGATGCATGGACACAGTGTTGTAGCCTTGAGATCTAAGATACCAAGCATATGAATTTACCTTGCGATTGTATCTTGGCTGACCATAGACACCTGTTAAAAAAGTTCTCTCTGTATTTATAGTGCCGCCGCCAAAGACGTGGACGATGAGGCTGCCGCTAATGCTGGCGTCCTTTATTTCATCATAAGCTTCGTAAGGATATTTATTAAAGTCCACATCCAATTTTGAAAAGTCGTTATAAGACTCAAACATAATGGCAATAATGTTCACCTTTTTATCAGCAGAAATGTCGGCATCTTCATACTTTTCCCAGGCCGCTTTTGCAAAGTCCTCGTCATAGCCATCTGGTTTGCTAATGCTAATAGCGTTATATGAATGCATAAAAGAATAGACCATGCCCCTGGCCTTTTCATTCTCTACATCCACCCACGGACTAAAGCCTTCGACTTTGGTCTGGGCATAAATTGTATTGTCCGTAGTAACTTTAAAGACAAAAAAGGCAAAGGCAAGCGAAAGTGCCAAGCCAGTCCACCTCATCCAGCCTCTCACTTTGAAATTGCGGGCTAGCAGATAACAAATCGAAATAAATAAAATTAAACCGGATGCAAACCAGATCCAATTCGGCCATTGGATTACAAAATCGTGGTCCACCATATTCATAGCCTCATATATGAGAGTCATGTCCAGCATATTGAAAGTCTCTTCCCTATAGAAAATCTTGGAAGCGTTGGTTACACCCATCAAGATAATGACAGTTGATCCAATAAAAAATGCTAGCCAAAAGCGCCCAGTCAAAAAATATAGCAAGTATAAAAAGGCCAAAATTGGCAAAAAGTTGTATTTAAAAACGGCCTTGTTATTGATAAATTTCATAAATAATTCTCGGTCCATGTCTGGCTCTACAAACAGAAAGCTTATCAGAGTAAGGGCAAAGGCCAAGATTGTAAGTAGAAGTAAATCTAAAATTAAATTTTTAAACTTATCTTTTTGCATTACTATTGCCTCCTCAATTATCCATAATTATACTCTTTAAAGCTAGCCTTGTCAAACACAAATGGCTAAATACTCATATATGCAAGCTTTGTCCCTTAAGTTTTTTCTGCAAAAATATTTTTAAATTTCAGCCCACATTTATAAAAATTTTCTAATTATTTTTTAAAAAGAAATTCCTCCCGACATTAATTTTTTCATTTCAATCTTGAATAATAAATTTGATCTTAAAGATCAAAAAAATTAAAAAATCAAAAGGCTTTTTGCCCACAAAAAAAGTTGTGGCTTTTAACCACAACTTTAAAATTTCTTTTTATAAGGCTTGAGCAGCTGTTAGGTAAACTAGGTTTACAATATCTGTTACGCTGCAACCTCTTGATAGGTCGTTTACAGGTGATTTTAATCCTTGGAGGATTGGGCCTAGGGCTTCATAACCGCCCATGCGTTGGGCAATTTTGTAACCAATATTGCCTGCTTCAAGTGATGGGAAGACAAATACATTGGCTTTACCTGCAACTTCTGAACCAGGAGCTTTTTTCTTGCCAATTGATTCTACAAAAGCTGCGTCGAATTGCATTTCCCCGTCCACAACAATGTCTTCGCCCGATTCTTTGATAAGCTCAAAAGCCTTTGCAACTCTTTCAGTTTCCTCGCTATTAGCACTGCCCTTGGTTGAGAATGAAAGGAGGGCTACTTTGGGATCGCTAATGCCAAAGGTCTTTGCAGTCTTGTTTGATAGCAAAGCATTTTCTGCAATGTCTTCAGCAGTTGGAGCGATATTAATAGCGCAGTCCGAGAAAATATATCTTTCATTGCCCTTCATCATTACAAAAACGCCTGAGGTTTTTTTGTAAGGTTCTTTCATCTTGATAATTTGAAGTGCTGGGCGAACGGTGTTTCCTGTTGAGTGATTTGCACCACTTACTAATCCGTCAGCCTCTTTCATGTAGACCATCATTGTGCCAAAATAGTTGGCGTCTTCATGAACGAGTTTTTTAGCGCCTTCTTCGTCGATCTTGCCCTTTCTGCGTTCAACAAAAGCTTCAACCATCTTTGTGGTGTCAACTTGGTCGGTCTTGATGACTTCCAAACCTTCGATATCTTCATTTTTGGTAAGTACGATTGGACGAACGATGCCTTCCTTGGTTAAAATTTTTGCTGCTTCTACAACTCTTTCGTCTTCACCTTCTGGCAGAACAATTGAAATGTCCTTGCCCTTTAAAGTTTCCTTTACTTCTTGAATTAAATCCATCCTTAACTCCTTTCATCAATTACATAAATCTTCTTACCTATATATTTTAAAAGTCCATCCTCAACCTGCTCGCCCGGCACAAGTACCGGTATGCCTGGAGGATATGGAGCAATAAAATCTGCACTGACCCTGCCTACAGCCTGGTCTGAGTCAATTTCCACCCTCTTGCAAGCGTAAGCCTCATAGGGCTCCATAATCTTTTTAGGGATATTAAAAAAATTCTCCTTAATCTTAAATTCCCCGTCTGCATTTTTTGCGAGATCTTTAATTGCTTCCAAGGCCTTGGCATAATCCCCTTCTTCGTTCATCAATGTCGCGAGAAGTAATACATTTACTCCGTCATTCATCTCAGCCTCTATATTATAGCCCTCGTAAAGTTTTTTGTGAAGGCTTTCTCCATCCATGCCTCTGACATTAAAGACAATTTTTAAGGGATCGCGGTTTTCGTAAGCTAAAACTCTGACATTATCTATTTGCTTAAGATCATCTGTCAATTTTTTTGCCCAGGCGATATTTTCAGCCAGTCTCTTTCGACCTTGGGCCTGCATAAAGGCAGCCGCCCCTTCACATGAGGCAATTATTGGATATGAGGGACTGGTCGTTTGAAAAGTCCTGATGGCCCTAAAGAGCTCATCGACATCCACTCTCTCACTTGCCACATGGACATAAGCGCTTTGGTTGAGCCCTGTTAGCATCTTGTGGGCTGACTGGATAATTATATCTGCCCCTGCATCTATTGCCGACATGGGCAGGTCGCTAGAAAAATGTAAGTGACCACCGTGGGCCTCGTCAACTATGAGCGTGCACTCATAATCCTTAGATATATCCACGATTTTTTCTATATCTACCGGAAAGCCAAAATAATTTGGATGTGTTACCACGATTGCCTTAGGTCTTATTTTTTTAACTTGGTCTTCAAAAGCTTGAACAGAAATATTTTTATCAAAGCCTTCTGAAAAACAAGTCTCTATATAGTGGACCTTAAGCCTATTTATAATGGCAGCCCTGATGACCGAGATGTGGCAATTCCTTGCTATAAGTATATCGTCACCAGGCTTGGTCGCATAAAAAGTCGATGCAATTATCCCGCCCGAAGACCCGTTTACAGTGTAAAAACTCGCCTTGGATCCAAAGATATTTGCACATCGCATCTGACTTCTCTTGATTACATTTTGAGGATCATTTAAATTGTCCGTACCAAAGGATTCCGTAAAATCAAAAGAAGGATCCAGGTCAATCACCTGGTCCAACCTATGCTTGTGGCCCGGCATCAAAAATTTAACCGATTCCCTCTTTATATTTGCCCTTAAAGACTCGTATAATTCTCTTTTCATTAGTACTTATCCAATTCATTTTTGCTGGATAATTCTCGGTAAAAAGAATAATTAATCAGCATAAAGATAAGACTTGCAAAAACTAATATGGTGTACTCATCCTTGGCCCTAACCTTAAAGACGTAGACATACAATATTTGAACTATTTGCATGAGGGCCAAATATAAACCGAAGCGTTGGAAGATCCCACTCCTCTTGTAATAGCCGTCCAGGGTCATGACAAAGCTTACATAAAAACCCAAAATGATAGATGGGATTGTCCGTATCTGTGGTAGCAGTCGACCAGGATTTTCCTTGAAGTATTCATTTTGTGGTAAGACTGCTAAAACAATTGAGATCAAAGCCAGTATCCAAATAAAATTTTGCTGGCGTTGGTATCTTTTCTTTTTAAATCTAACAATATATAAGTAATACGAAAAAACTGACAGCAGGATAAAAAAGAGAGCCAAAAGCAACCTGCTAATGCCCATAACCCTGGGCAGGGAAGCAGAATTCACTTCAAAATAAGCATAGGCTCTAACAATATAGGCCTGGCCAATCATAATTATGCCAAAAATTGAGTAGACTCCGAGGAGCTTGTAAAAATTGCTCCATGAGCTCTTTTTAAAAATATAGCTAGCCATATATCCCATTGTAGATAAAAAGATTATGGCAAAAATTGTCTTCATAATATTAATAATCATAAGCGTCTCCCGTTGGAACAAGTAGGCTGCCAATCTTTTTGTAGCTGGCCTCGATTTTATCTGAAATTTCCCTTAAAGCTTCGACTTTATCGATAAGATAAAAGGCCCCGCCTGCTCCTGTCATTTTAAAATTGCCAAATTGCAAAATATATTCATAAAATTTTTTCAAATCTTGGTTGTCCCTCAAAACTGGGGCCAAGAGGTCATTATAAGAATCCGAATTAAAATCTTCTGGCCTCATCAGCTGGTAAACATTTTTAGAATAGCTGGGCACGTCAAAAACCACCAGGACATCCCTTTTTGTCCCTGTGATTTTTTTAAGTACATCTCCCCGTTCGCTGGCAACTTGCAAACCGCCGTCAATAAAAAAGCTAACGTCCATGCCTATTTGCCTGCAAATATCAAAAATATCTGCCCTGGACATGGGAAGGTCAAAGAGTTTTTTTGCAGCCATAATAAAAGATACAGCGTCAGATGAACCCCCACCCATACCGCTTGCTATAGGCAAGTTTTTGATAAGCTCAATCTCCATGGGAGGCAGCCTATAAGAATCGCGCAAGAGGCTGAGGGCTTTTAAAACTAAATTGTCCCTTGATAGGTTCTTGATATTGCAAGTAAAGCTATCGCAGCAAGAGGATTCCTTTATACGCAAAGTATCCCCAAAATCCAGTTCACTCATCACAGATTTTATATTGTGGTAGCCGTCTGGTCTTTTTGAAAGGACCTTTAAATTTAAATTAATTTTTCCCTTGGCTAAAAACTCATTCATATAATCACCTGTTTCCTATATTATAACAAATGATATATGATTTTACAATTAAAATATATAATATCCAATAAAAAAGATCCCGTCATAAAACAGGATCTTTAGATTCAAATTAATCTATGATTAACCTACAAGTGGTGTTATAACAACTCGGTCGCACAAGACATCCGAATAGGAAAAGGAAACCGTCCCCGTAACATCGAGATTATAGTTTACCTCCACAGTAAAAACTCCTGGATATGTATTTGTAACCACACCCTCTGTTTCTAAAGTTTTATTTCTGCCTAGGTCGGATTTGATCATGACAGGCTTGCCAACCAATCCTTTTAAGTTGCCCTTAATGATTTCAACTTTGCTCATAACACCCTCGCTTTCTTAAATTGTATAAATGTATTTGCTCGCGTACATTCATTCTAGCATATTTCTACGATAAAGTCAACTTTTCCTATGACTTTCAACACTTCAAATCCTGTTGTCCAATATACTTTTTATTTTTTTATAGAACTTTTTTTATAAAAAATTATTAAATGACATTTTTATGACAATAAAAATCCCAGGTCAGTAAAAAACCTGGGAATAAATATTAGTTTATTTTTGCTCCGCAAGATCCACAGAATTTTGCACCTTCAGCATTTTTTGCTCCGCAATTTGGGCAGAAAGTTACAGGGCCGTTTTGAGCTACTGGACCAGCTGGATCATTAACATTTGGGTTAACCTCTTCTTGAGCTGGTACAAAAGACTCCAATCTCTTTGAAAGAATGTCGATTTCTTGTGCGTATCTCTTTACAATGTCGTCTTTCTTTTCGACTATGTCCTTGAGCTCGCCTTCGCTTGCTTTAACAAGATCATAGCTTTCCTTGCAAGCGTCTGCCAAGCCGTTTTCCTTTAGGTGTTCGTAATTGTTAAATACGTATTCACCAATCTTTTTAAATTCTTCCGCGTTTTTGCCTAGAATCCTATTTTCTTCTTCTACAAGAGCTTGAATCAAAGCTTCTCTCTTGCTTTCGCTTTCAGCAATCATCTTTCTGATTTCTTGAACTTCCTTTGGCTCTTTTGAAAAATTAATGCCTAGATCATTTAAAAAATTCATACTACCTCCTAATAACCTAATTCAATTTCAATTAGCTTTTCCATGTTGTTTTGATTTACCTTAACCTTTAGCACATCGCCCTCCTTGTGTTTAAAGAGGATTGTCCTAATTTGAGAAGCATTGGTTATCTCTTCTCCATCGATGTCAATTATAATATCACCTCTAGTGAGTCCCGACTTTTCAGCTAGACTTCCTTCTTCGATTTCAAGAATAATTGCACCGTTCTTGATATTATCTTCTATACCCATTCTGGCCTTAAAATATTGATAGTCTACAACTCTAACCCCAAGTACCAATGGGCTCTTGTCTCCGCGAGAAATAATTGCGTCTACAATTTCCTTGGCAGTGTTGATTGGAATTGCAAAACCAAGTCCTTCTGTGGCTGTACCACCAATCTTGATAGTGTTGATACCAATTACTTGGCCCTTTTTATTTAAGAGCGGCCCACCTGAGTTGCCGTTGTTGATGGCAGCGTCAGTTTGAATAAGACCCGATATAATCTTGCCATCTTGGGTTTCAATGGTCCTGTCTACCCCTGAAACATAGCCAGCTGTAACCGACCTATTGAAATCAAGTCCCAATGGATTTCCAATTGCAATTGCTTGCTCACCAATATTTACCTTGTCCGAATCGCCCAGCTCAGCTGCTGGCAAATTGCTTTCATTAACTTTGATAACGGCCAAATCCATATAAGGATCATTCCACAAAAGTTTTGCATCCACAGTCTTGTCATCTTCGAGCATAACTTGAATCCTAGATGTGTTGCCGTCGCTAACCACGTGTGAGTTGGTAAGTATATAGCCGTTTGAATTTATAATTACGCCACTGCCAACCCCTTGGACTTCCCTCTCGCCAAAAAATGTATTCACCTTACCAGTTGTCGTGATGCCCACAACAGACGGCAGAGCTTTTTTGGCAACAGCTTCAACCGTGCCCATCTCATCGGTGGTATTTATCGAAACATTTTGAGTCTCCACAGTTTTTTGAATGGGATTATTCTCATAAAACAAAGATGCACCTGCATAGCCGCCTCCCAAACCAAGAAGAAGCGACAGCAGACCAGATAAAATCACCCTGCCAACTTTCTTTTTCTTTTTAGGCTTAGCCTCTACATATACATAGGGCTCGTCATCATCCGTCGTATAATTGTATCCACCGTAGTCATCCCTGCCGAGATTTCTATTGTTTAACCTATATTCATAACGCTCATCGCGTTCGCGCCTGCGAGCTTCCCTCCAGGCGTCAAAATCTTGTTTATCATCCATAATAACACCTCTTTCTAAAATAAAGATGATTATTAGTATTAAAATTTTTTAAAATCAAAAAAATTTTAAAGATTAATCTTAATATTAATATAGACTTCTCCATATATTTACCCTGATAAAATGAAATATAAACAAGGGCAAAAGCTGTTTGATATTATTTATTGAGCTTTCACAATGAATTTTATTTTATTTTTTGTTTTTCTATTGACAAAAGTTTTTTTCTTGCCTATAATTAAGAAAGTTGATATTGATTATCAATTTATATTTGGAGGTTAAAAATGGCAAATGCTTATAGAACTGAACAAAAACAATTGATTGATGAAATTTTATCTACCGATAAGGATTTTTCCTGCGATGAAATCGTAGAATATTTAAAGTCAAAGGGAACGCCCGTTAGCGTGCCCACAGTTTATAGACGGCTGGCAAAATTAAAAGAAGCTGGCAAGGTCAACAGCTTTTATGTTGACGGCAAGCTAAGATACAGGAGGACAAAAGCTGATACTGGCTTTGCTATTTTAAAATGCAATTCATGCGGCAAGAGCTTTAAGCTGGACTGCGATGACCTCCATGACTTTTCCGACCATCTCATGAGCCACCACAACTTTTTGGTCGATACCAATTCAATCATACTTTATGGATTATGTAAGGAGTGTATTAAATAATGAACAAGCTTAAAAAAATATTTGTGTTAATAATAGTAAGTGCATTGGTCTTTACAGCTTGTGCAAAGCCACAAGAGCAAACAAAAAGCGAAAATAATTTAAAAGAAGAAAAGAAAGAAGAAGTTAAAAGCGAAGAACAATCTTCAGATCTTTCAATCGTAACAACTCTTTTCCCAACTTATTCCTTTGCCAAGGCTATAGCACCTCAAGCAAATGTTTCCCTCTTGCTCCCACCAGGGGCAGACTCACACGCCTTTGAGCCAAGCCCAGACGATATTTTGTCCTTGCAAAAGGCAGACGTGGTTGTCTACACATCAGAATATATGGAAGAGTGGTTTGACAGAACTGCCAAGGCAATAAATCTCGATATGGATAGGGTTGTCAAGGCAGCAGAAGGAATCGACCTGATGAAGGGTGATGATCACGACCATGACCATGACCACGATGAAGATGAAGACCACGACCATGACGAAGACCATAATCACGATGACCATGACGAGCACGATGATCACGATCACGAAGGCCACCACCATCTTTATGATCCACACATCTGGACCAGCCCAGTTCTCGCAAAAAAAATGGCAGAAAATATTTACAATAAAATTATCGAAATCGATCCTGCCAACAAAGACGACTACAAGGCAAATTACGACAAGCTAATCGGAGATTTAGATGAGCTTGACAAGGAATTCAAAGACATCAAAGCAAGCGCAAAGTCAGACACAATCTTCTTTGGCAGCCGCTTTGCCCTTTCCTACTTTGCCCACCAATACGACTTTGACGTTGAATCCGTTTACGACAACTGCACTGCAAATGCTGAGCCAAATCCACGCGAGATCGCAGAAGTCATAAATGAAATGAAAGAAGAAAAAGCTCCAGTTATTTTTTACGAAGAATTGGTTGACCCAAAACTTGCAAATCAAATTGCAGATGAAGTTGGAGCCAAAGCCATGCTCTTCCACTCTTGCCACAACTTATCCAAAGAGGACTTTGAAGTCGGCAAGACCTATGTAGGCATTATGAAGGCCAATGCCGAGGCTCTTAGAGAGGCCCTTAACTAATGCTGGCCATTAAAGATTTAACAATTAAATATAAAAACAATATAATTTTAGATAATGTAAGCTTTAATATTAAAAAAGGCGACTACCTGGCAATTGTCGGAGAAAACGGATCGGGCAAGTCTACTCTAGTCAAGGCCATGCTGGGCCTCAAGGACTACACGGGCACAATTGATTTATCGGCCTTTAAGAGCGTGGGCTACCTGCCCCAAGTCGATGAATCTTTGGAAAATTTTCCGGCAACAGTCTATGAAATCGTTTCATTAGGATTAGTAAATCAAATTCGTTTTTTCTTTAAAAAATCCGACCGGCAAAAGATAGATGAGACTTTAAAAAGACTGGATATTTACGATATAAAAGACGTATATTTCGGTGCCCTATCTGGTGGCCAAAGGCAAAGAGTTCTTTTGGCCCGAGCCCTGGTATCCGGTTCTGATATTTTATTTTTGGACGAGCCCACAACTGGCCTGGACCCAATTGCAACCGAAGAGCTCTACAATATTATCGACCGCCTAAACGAAGAAGGCGTGACAATTGTAATGGTCACCCACGATATAAACACCTGCATCAAATGCGCCAAGTCTGTACTTCATCTAAATCGGGGAATTTTATTTTACGGGTCCAAAGACGAATATCTTTCTACGGATCTTTACAAACTTATAAGCGGGGTCCATGACCATGATTAATACTTTCATCGAAATGCTCCGCCACGGTTTTATCCAAAGGGCCCTTATAGTTGGACTTATCACAGGAATTATCTCTTCCATTATGGGAGTGAGTTTGGTTTTAAAAAACTTTTCCATGATTGGCGACGGCCTTAGCCATGTTGGCTTTGGTGCTTTCGCTTTGGCGGTTGTATTGGGCTTTACTCCCCTCTACTTCGCCCTGCCCATTGTAATTATTGCGGCCTTTTTGATGCTGGGCCTTAGCAAAAAGTCCTCCATCAATGCTGACGCCATTATTGCCCTCTTGTCCAGTTCATCTCTGGCCCTGGGCGTGGTTGCGACCAGTTTATCAAAGGGCATGACAATTGACATTTACCAATTTATGTTTGGGTCTATCCTAACCATTGGCAAAACCGATTTGTATGCAACTTTAATTATAAGTACTATCGTCTTTATAATTTATATTTTAAATTACAACAAGATCTTTGCCATCACCTTTGATGAAAATTTTTCCAAGGCCATCGGCGTAAACGTTGACGCCTACAGGATGATGCTTGCCATCATCACAGCCCTGGTAATTGTAATTGGCATGAGGGTAATGGGAGCCATGTTAATCTCATCGCTCTTACTATTTCCCGCCCTATCAAGTCTCAGGCTCTTTAGATCTTTTAAGACCTGCCTGATAGCGGCCTGCATTATATCTGCCATCTCAATTGTCCTCGGCATATCCATATCCTTTATGGCCTCACTGCCAACTGGATCTGTAATTGTCCTGGTCAATCTGGCGATATTTATACTTGCAAGTTTTATAAAAAAGTAAATAAATAGTATTTTATTTGACATCTTTTGTTTAATATGCTATAATTAAATTGGACATATGCATATATAAGAAGGATGGTAAAAAATGGTTAAAACTTTAAAAAAAGTTCTGTTTCTATCACTAGTTATGATATTGCTGATATCTAATATAGCTTTTGCCACCCAAAATAGGGATGAAATCGCAAAAATGTATAAAGATTCTTATAAAAAAATCAGCAAGGACCATGACTTAAAGATTTATAAGGATAAAGATGGAACATGGTATGATACCTTAGTTGTTATGACTACCATACCACAATCAAAATTTGAAGGTGGACTAAACCACGGAAAGACATATGACATGGACAACGGAGAGGCAAAGGGTGTACTTACATTAATTGCAACTGACGTTGTAAAAGCTGATGGAATAAACCTGACTCTTTATTATTATAAAGGTAGACTATATAAATATAAAGGAACAGGCAAAACCCCATCTATGACTTTAAAACAGAGGTGATGAAATGAAAAAACTATTATCTATTTCATTAGTAGTAATTTTTCTACTAACAATTGTAGCCCCAGTAACTGCTGAATCTTACAAACCACAATGGAAAGGTCCAGCAGATGGAAGAGAAGCCAAATTTTTTACAAAAGTTGTTGTACAATCAATTGATATACCAGTGCAGCCAACATACTTTCACAGAGAAGGCAGGTTTTCTGGATATCTTGAGTATTCACACATGGATGATTATAGTGAATACAAAGGAGAAATGGTTCTAGTCTACTGGGGATATTTATTCGCTGATTAGCTCTAATTAAATGCATGTGTCCCCTAAAAGCCGCGAGTTCGCTCGTGGCTTTTCTTGTTTTTTGCTCGCCTTTTTAGTATAATTAGGGGATGATGAATATGAAAAAAGAAAATTTTAATAAAAAATATTTGCTAGCAATCCTCTTTGGACTTTTACTTTTGACTTCAATAGTAACTGGCATTTATGAAAAACAAGTCGAGAGCCTGGCTCTTAATTTAAATGGTGAGGACCTAGGCCTAGTTAAAAATGAAAAGATAATTGAAGACGCAATTGATCGAGCCAACAAGGCCATTCAAGAAAATAATTCAAATGTCTATTACAAGCCGAATTTTTCCGCAACTAAGACATATGGGGCTTACAAAAATCTCTTGAGCGAAAAAGATTTGGCAGATTTCATTATGGAAAAATCCGATCTTTATACCAACGCATGGATAGTGACCATTGACGGAGAATCCGTGGCAGCCCTCTATGACAGGGACGAGGTCTTGGACGCCATTAGCTCCTTCAAGCAATCTTTTATCGGCGAGACTAAAAGAATAATAAAATCCATTGACTTTATGAGTAATGTCAGTATTAACTTTGGCGAAATTGACACAAGTCTTTTGATGGACCAAAACAAGTTTTACGAATTTTTGCAAGCCAGCATTTCTGAAACAAAAGTTTCCCATTACAAGGCTGATAACTTAACCGCCTACAAGGACTACGAAGATTTATATGTCAAACGCAATCCAAAGTCCTTTGACGTCTTTATCAAGGACCAGGTGGAGGAAAAAATTAAACTGCCTGCATCTACAATTTTTATTTACGATGAGACACTTAACATGGGCGAAACTTTCGTTGAGCGCGAAGGTGAGGACGGCGTTTTACTCAGAAAATCTGAGAACGAATATATAAACAACAATATTATTAAATCCAATGTCCTAAATGAAAAATTAATTTCCTACCCCACATCTACAATCGTTCACGTAGGAGACAGGGCCCTGACATTGAAACCTGAATTTCAAATGCCAACTTTCGGTGTAATTACAAGTGGCTACGGTCCACGCTTCGATGGCTTCCATCGAGGGATTGACATCGCCGGCCCCTTTGGTTCAGACATCAAGGCAGCCGCTCCTGGCAAGGTTACCTTTGCTGGCTACATGGGCTCTTATGGTTACGTGGTCTTTGTCGAGCACGCCAACGGCTACGAGACACGCTATGCCCACATGCTGCGGATAAATGCCTACAAGGGACAGAGTGTAAATACAGGAGATGTACTTGGCGAGATGGGTTCATCTGGCAATTCCACAGGTGCCCACTGCCATTTTGAAATATTAAAAGATGGAGACCTTTTAGATCCGGAGACACAATTATGAAGACACAAGTTGAAATTAGAAGAAGCCTTATAAAAAAATATCGGAAGGAGCTTTACAGGCCCTTTATTGAGGCTATCAAAAAATATAATTTAATAGAATCAGGCGACAAGATCATGTCCTGCGTAAGTGGGGGCAAGGATTCAATCCTCCTTTCACTTCTCCTTCAAGAGCTCTTTGACCACGGCATACAAAACTTTGAGCTCAGGCATGTCATGATGAATCCTGGCTTTACCGATGAATATGTTTCAGGCATTAAAGAAATTTATAATCACCTGGGCATTGAGCTTGAAATTTTTAAGACGGATATCTTTGAAGTGACCGAAAAGATTGCCAACGAAAATCCCTGCTTTATGTGCGCCCGCATGCGCAGAGGCGCTCTCTACAGCCACGCCCAGGAAATCGGCTTTAACAAGATCGCCCTGGGCCACCACATGGATGACGTGGTTGAGACGACCCTGATGAATATGATTATGCAGGGGTCCTTTAGGAATATGATGCCGATTTTGGATTCGGATAATTTCCCCGGCATCAAACTCATTCGCCCGCTTTACTTAGTAAAGGAATATGATATAATTAGATTTAGAGACTACGCAGAGCTAAAAACTTTGGATTGCGCTTGCATGCTTACAAAAAAGAATGCTCTTTCCACCAGAGACAGGATCAAGACCCTGCTTGGTCAAATTGAAAAAGATTTTCCAGGTGCCAAGAAAAATATTCAAAACTCAATTGAAAACGTTTCTTTGGACACCATTATAAAATAAGGCAAGAAAAGCTTACTACTATAAGGAGTTGACGACTTGGTTTTTACATCGACAGTATTTTTATTTTACTTTTTGCCCCTGGCACTTTTATATCACCTACTGCCAAAGAATTTAAGGATAAGAAATTTTTATCTATTGATCCTTAGCCTCTTGTTTTATGCTTACGGCGAGGGCAAAAATATTATTTTGATGCTTATAGCAATTGCCACATCACATTTGGCGGCTATAATTATCGACAAGTATCCTAAATACAAAAAGCCAGCCCTGGTCGGCTCTCTTGTAATAATGCTGGGCCAGCTGATGATTTTTAAGTACCTGGGATTTTTTACAGGCATTTTAAATCGCTTTGCAGATGCCCCTGTAATTCAAATTGCCTTACCAATTGGCATTAGCTTTTTTACCTTTCAGGCCATCTCTTATGTGGTTGACGTTTATCGGGGCCACCATCCGGCCAGAAATGTTTTCGACGCAGCCCTCTATGTAAGTCTCTTTCCACAGTTGGTTGCAGGACCTATCGTCCGCTATGACACGGTTGAAAACGAATTAAAAAATCGGACTGTGACCTTGGATTCATTTACCGAGGGCTTGGACAGATTTTTATTAGGCTTTTCAATGAAGATGCTCCTGTCCAATCAATTTGGTAAAATTTCTGACGCGGCCTTTAGTCTTAACACTTACAATTCACTTTATTTTATGATGGCCTTACTTGGCGCTGTAGCCTATACACTTCATATATATTACGACTTTGCAGCCTACTCCCACATGGCTATTGGCCTGGGGAAAATGTTCGGCTTTAATTTCTTGGAGAACTTCAACTATCCATATATATCCAAGTCCATCAAGGAATTTTGGTCCCGTTGGCACATATCTCTGTCCACTTACTTCAGGGACTACGTATACATCCCACTTGGTGGCAGCAGGTGCTCGACCAGCCGCAATATTTTTAACCTACTCTTTGTCTGGTTCTTAACCGGCCTTTGGCACGGAGCTGGCTTCAACTTTATAGCCTGGGGCATGTACTATGCGGTCCTGCTTTTGATTGAACGCTATGTATTTAAAAATAAATTCGAGTCCCATATCATTACCATGATTCTAGTTGTAATCGGCTGGATATTCTTTAGGGCCGACGGACTAAGAGCGGCGCTTTCCTATTTGAAATCCTTTACCGTTTTTCAAATGCCCTTTGCAGGCAGAACATGGGTCTACTACATCTTAAATTTCAAATTGGAATGGATCTTTGGCCTCTTGTTTATCTCTCCATATATTGGCCAAAAGATTTCCAAGCGACCAGTCTTGAAGCGGGTCCTCCTCATCTTGCTCTTTATGCTTTCAATAGTAAGGCTGATGACGGACGGTTTTAACCCCTTTATATATTTCAGATTCTAAAAAATAAACCCTCGATGGGTTTTCTCCACGAGGGTTTTTACTTGCAATAAAATATTTATTTTTCTAAAAATTCTTGGGCTTGTCTCAGGCCTTCGATGATTTCCAGATTTTGTGGGCATTCGCCTTCGCACTTGCCGCATTCTATGCAGGCATCAGGTGCTACCTTGCCTTCTTCGATATATTTTTTGTAGGCTTCTCTGGACTTGTCACATTCATCATAAAGGAAAGCGTTATTCCACATGGAGAAAATCCTTGGAATATTTATCTCAACTGTGCAAGGCATGCAGTATTCACAGGCCGTACAACCGATTTGCTCTCTGGATTTAAAAATATCCCTGGCTTTTTTGTAGAAAGCCTTGTCTGCTTCTGTGATCGATGATGAATCAACAGTTGCTGCCATTTCAATATTTTCATCTATTTGCTTGATGTCATTCATGCCAGATAAAACTGTCATTACATTGTCCAATGACAAAGGGAATTTCAAAGCCTGTTGGGAGGGGCTGAGGGGTTTAAACTCCTCATTTAAATCCAAAACTTCCTTAGGCGGATTCGATAGGCGGCCGCCCTTTAGCGGTTCCATTATAACAACTGGTATGCCAAGGCTGGTTGCCAGCTCATAACCCTTAAGACCTGCTTGATAATCGGTGTCCAAATAATTTAATTGAATTTGGCAGAAGTCCCAATCGTAAGATTTTACCATTTCTTCAAAGGCTGGGAATTCATCGTGGAAGGAAAAGCCCATGTGCTTAACCTTGCCTTCTTTTTTGATTTTGTCCATAAAATCAAACACGCCCAAGTCCTTTACCTTTCTAAAGGTCTTGATATCTAGTGAGTGCAAGAGGTAAAAGTCAATTACATCTGTGCGCAGATTTGCCATTTGCTCATTCATAAATTTTTCAAAGTCTTCATATGTTTCAACCTTCCAGCATGGGAGCTTGGTTACCAAGTGTAGTTTGTCCCTGAGCCCGTGTTCTTGAACAAATTTCCCCACAAAGGCCTCACTGGTGCCACCGTGGTAAACGTAGGCTGTGTCTATGTAATTAACTCCCTTTTCAATTGCATGCAAGAGTTGCTTGGTCGCTTCCTCTTCATTGATCTTATCATTGTCTCCATCTATAATGGGAAAACGCATACAGCCGTAACCTAAGCGGCTAACCTTGTCCTCCCCAATATTAAAATATTTCATAAAGTCTCCTCCTCACGATAATTATAACGAAATTCGAATTAAATTGCAAATAAAAAGACTAAAAATTAAAAAATTTTAGTCTCTCATCTTTAAATTAAATTTTATCTTCTATAACCCTCGATATTTATAAAGCCATCGTGACTTCTTCGGTCATTGACCACATACTTGGACTTGCATGGCGAGCACATCCACTTGTCATTTTTAACTGAGTCCGTGTAGGCCTTGGAGTTTTCGTAGTCGACCTCAATATTTTCTCTAGCAAAAAGTGCTTGGAGCCTAATGAGTTTCTCCTCCTTTGCATTGTTGGTCCCCAGAACTTTTTTCTCGTCGTGATGGGTGGCTATACAGTAGTCAAAGCCCAAATCTCTTGCAATAATTTTTACATATCTTTCCAGTGAAGCCGAGCAGAGAATCGTAGTGTAGCCCTCTTCGTGGATGTCATCGATGAGATTTTGAAAGCCGTAGGTTTTTAAGTGCCAAGTCACATATTTTTCCAAGTCTTCATCGGAAAATTTATTTACCAGCCAGGCTGCGAAGGATTTAAATCTTTCAATTTTAAAACCCAGCAAAAAATTTAGGGATGCCAAAAATAATCTCCAATAAATTGCAGATCTCGATGCAATATTGTGAACTTTTGCGTATTCAATTAAAGTCATAATGGAGTCGCCCTGGGCCAGGGTCTTGTCGAAGTCGTATATTTTTACCTTTGTCATCTAAAATAAAACCCCGATTGCTCGGGGTCCCTTTCTTTAATTATTGTTCGCTGATGATGCCGTAGTTGCCATCGCCGCGTTTGTATAATACGCTGACCTTGCCAGTTTCGGCATCCAAGAATAGATAGAAATCGTGAACAACGAGTTCCATTTGAAGAATTGCTTCTTCCCTGGACATTGGGATTAGCTCAAAGCTCTTTTCACGGACAATCTTGCCTTCTTCATGGGCTTCTTCCTTGAGAGGTTCAATGGTTTCAAATCTGATTGAGTCATTGTTTTTGTATCTCTTTTGGAGTTTGGTCTTGTGTTTTCTAACTTGTCTTTCAAGTTGAGCCAAGGCCTTGTCCATGCAATTTTGCATGTCGTCTGATTTTTGTTCGGACCTTAGGACTGCCCCATCAGGCAGGTAAACTGTGACCTCCAAAATCTTGTTGGACTTTTGTTCCTTAAAAACAACATCCGCCTTTATATCTTCTGCGAAGAATTTATCTAGTTTGCTGAGCTTCTTTTCAGCAAGTTCTTTTAAATCGTTAGTAACTTCCATGTTTTTTCCAATGTAATTAAGTTTCATAATAATTCTCCCTTCGTCTTTTGATATATTCTATTTACCCGAAATTCTATCGCTTTACTCATCAAAAATATTTTGAATTTACTGCCTATAATGTTATAATAAAGGTAAGAAAATTTTTAGGAGGTATTATGAAAAAATTTGTTTCATGGAATATAGATTCACTTAACGCAGCTCTTACGAGCGATTCCAACAGGGCGCAAATGTCCAGAGAGGTTTTAAAATCTATCATCGCCTATGATCCGGACTTTATTTCCCTGCAAGAAACCAAGCTTCCTGCAACTGGTCCGACCAAAAAACATTTGGAGATTATGGAAGAGCTTTTCCCTGATTACGACCACGTGTGGACATCGTCCAGAGATGGCGCCAGAAAATCCTACGCTGGCACGATGATTTTATACAAAAAGGAATTTAATCCAATAGTCACCGTTCCACACATCTGTGCACCAGAGCCCATGGACTTGGAAGGCAGGATGCTGACCCTTGAATTTGACGATTTTTTCTTTACAACCGTTTACACGCCAAACGCTGGCGACGGATTAAATAGGCTTAGTGAGAGGCAAGACTGGGACAAGTGCTATGCCAATTATCTGTCAAACCTTGACCACAACAAGCCGGTAATAGCAACTGGCGACTTCAACGTTGCCCACAAGGAGATCGACCTTAAAAATCCTGAATCCAACCACATGTCTGCAGGCTTTACCGACGAAGAGCGTGAAGGCTTTACAAATATTTTAAACAAGGGCTTCACAGATACCTTTAGACACGTCCACGGAGATGTCGAAGGCGTTTACACCTGGTGGGCCCAAAGGGTCAAGACCAGCAAGATAAATAACTCTGGCTGGAGGATTGACTACTTTCTGGTGAGTGATCGGATCAAAGACAAGGTTTCCAAGTCCGAAATGATGGATTCTGGTGACCGCCAAGACCACACGCCAATTATTTTAGAAATAGATATTTAATTTTAAGGAGGCAATATGGAAAAAATTCAAATCAATGATTTTTTTAACTACAAGTTTTTGTCAAATCTGACAAAAGTAAATGACGAACTCTATTTTAACATCGCCAATGTTTCACCTGACAAGAAAAAATACCAAACATCAATCGCTAAGTTAGACGGCAAGGAGGCCAAAATCATGGCAACCAATTCTGGCGCCGGCTTTATCACAGACGGAAAATGCCTTTATTTTACAGACAGTCGTACTGACGAAGAAAAAGAAAAGTCCAAGGACGGCGGCCCCCACACATCCATCTACAAGCTGGATCCTACAGGCGGCGAAGCAATTAAATTCTTAGAATTTGACTATAATTTTTCTCTGAAGAAAATTACTGGCGACTATCTCATTATGAGCGAAGCTTATAATCCTATCTTTGATGGCTATGCAGAGGCAAATGAAGAGGACCGCAAGAAAATCCTCGACCACAAAAAAGAAGAGGACGACTACCATGTCTTTGACGAAATTCCATTTTGGTCCAACGGCGGTGGAGTTACAAATAAAAATCGCACCCGCCTGGCCATCTATGACCTAAAAACAGAAAAATTAAATATAATATCTGACGACCTTACAAACTGCTACTATTCCGATTATAAGGGCGGAAAAATCTTGGCTGTCACAGAGAGACATAAAGACAAAGAGCCTCTGACAAATGAAATTAATATCTACGACATAAAGGAAAATTCCTGGACCACAATTAGTCCACGCGAAGATTATTCCTATGCCTTTGCAAAATTCATGGGCGACAAGATTATATGCGGTGGAACTGATATGAAAAAGCACGGGGTCAACGAAAACCCAATAGTATTTTTGATTGACGGCTCGGGCAAAATTATCAAGGAATCCTTCCCCGACCTGTCCTTCTGGGATAGCGTTGGCTCTGACGTCCGCTATGGCGGTGGTAAGACCATGATTGCAGATGAGGAAAATTTATTCTTCACAACCACTTATCATTACAATGGACCCCTCTTTAAGATGGACATGGATTTAAATCTAGAAAAAATTACAGACTTTGAAGGATCTATCGACTGCATGGAAATTATTAATGGAAAAATTTACGCAGTCGCCCTCAAGGACCAAAATCTTCAAGAAATTTATGAAGTTAATAAGGACCTCAAAGCTTTATCAAAAATAAATACAGGCCTTGACAATAAATATGTAGCCACTCCACAAAAAATCACTTGGCAGGCAAACGGCTACGACTACACAGGCTTTGTACTGTTGCCAGAAGGCTTTGACGAAAAGAAAAAATATCCAGCCATCTTGGACATCCACGGCGGACCAAAGACAGTTTACGGGCCAGTTTTTTATCACGAAATGCAATATTGGACCAATCTCGGCTATGTGGTTTTCTTTACCAACCCACGCGGATCTGACGGCTACGGCAATGACTTTATGGATATCTTTGGCAGCTACGGCGACGTCGACTACAAGGACCTCATGGACTTTACCGACAGGGTCCTCGATAAATACAAAAACATCGACAGGGATAATATCTTTGTCACTGGCGGATCTTACGGAGGCTTTATGACCAACTGGATTGTCGGCCACACCGACCGCTTCAAGGCAGCCGCCACTCAAAGATCAATTTCAAATTGGGTTTCAATGTGGGGAACAACCGACATCGGATTTTATTTTGCATCCGACCAAACACGGGCAGATATTTGGGATTCACACGACAAAATGTGGGACCAATCGCCTCTTAAATATGCAGACAAGGTAACCACACCGACCCTCTTCATCCACTCAGACGAAGACTACCGCTGCTACCATGTGGAAGGCCTGCAATTCTACACCGCTCTCAAATACCACGGAGTAGACGCCAGATTTGTCTGGTTCAAGGGCGAAAACCACGAACTCTCCAGATCCGGCAAACCCCACCATAGGGTCAGAAGACTCAAAGAAATCACCGAATGGTTTGAAAAATACAAGGACAAATAAAAACTGTAAATGCTTTATCGCATATTCTTGACAAAGCAAGTGTGCAGATGGTAACATTATATGTGGAGAAATAATTTATTTATAAATGTTTCCAGATTTATACAGGAGGTAAATATTTTATGAAAAAAATACTGTCAGTTTTATTAACTCTGCTAATGCTATCCACCTTATTGGTGCCAAGCATTATGGCAAATGCATATGAAATAAAAGGGCCTACACCCAGCAACGGAAAATTAATAGATGGAATTGTGATTAGCCATCCTTCAGATGAAAAAGTACCAACATACTATGATTATATTAGTAAAGAATGGGAAGGAAAGATTTATTTAACAAGTGTTGTTCATAAAGATTCACAAGCATATATAACTTATTCTGGATGGGCACATGATGTTAAAAATGCTAACAGATCAATCGAAGTAAGAGTTGAAGGAAATAGAGGTGTCATTGCAGTACATGATAATCCACTAGCTCCTAGAATGAAAAGTCTAAATTTATTCATTGATATGACTAAGTAAACATTAACAAATTAAAAACAAAAACATGGTCCTTAGACTAATTCAAAGTCTAAGGGCTTTTGCTTTACTTTTTTACTTATTTGTAGTAAAGTTAAAATATATTATATTATTATGATTAAGTTCGATAATAAGGAGGGTGAGAAATGAAAGCTATAATTAATACTTATATAATTGTCAAAGACAATGTCAAAAATATTTCTCTACTTATATTGCTTCAGGCACTCTTGTCCGCCCTTGCCAGTCCCCTGATTATCTACTATACAAAAAATGTGGTGGATTCAATCGCTGGATTTGCGAGCGGCCAAGGCGATCTCAAGCCAATTGTTATACTCATGGTCCTCTTCGCCTGGAGAGAGCTGGCCAAGTTTATTAGAAATATTTTGGATATCAAACTTGAGCAAAGGCTAGAGGAAAATTTGACGACCAAAGTTATGAAAAAACTAAACAATATTAGCATGGAAGACTTAGAAAATCCGGATTTGCAAGACAAATTAAACAAGATCAAGTCCCGACCTCACATGGATATTATTGAGCTCTTTAACTCGTCCATTGCAATTGTTTCTATCCTGGTCCAAGTAATCGGTATAGCCCTTGTGTTTTTTTCTATCTCGATTTATCTGGGCATTACTTACCTGGTCTTTGCCAGCCTAGATTCCTTTATGACTTTCAAAGCTGTTAGCAAAATGGATGCCATGTTTGAAAATACTTCCCACAATGAACGTGAGATGGACAATATCCTAAGAATTTTAAAAGACAAGGACGCCCTCTATGAAATCAAAGTTTTTCAAATGAAGAATTTGTTTTTATCAAAGTATAAAAAATATTCGGACGCAGTTTTTGATGAGCGATTAAAAACGACCATCAGCAGCCAAAAATTCCTCTTATATTCCTCAGCCATTACTATCCTATGGTTTATCCTTGCCATTGTTTTTGTAATTCTAAAACTCTTGGCCCAAAGCATTAGCATTGGTTCTGTGACAGCTGTTATTACATCTGCAGCAAACTCCATAGATATAGCTGAAGAGCTGGTCTATGAGGCCAGCACCATTGCAAACAGCGGCTACATGGCAAATACCCTTGCTCTTATTCTTTCCCACAAAGAAAAAGAAGAGATTGACCAAGACATATCCGGTTCAAATATCGACTTTGTCAATGTGTCTTTTTCATATCCAGGATCTGACGAATTGGTTTTTGATAATTTAAACCTGTCCATCAACAAGGATAAAATCACAGCCATAGTTGGAGATAACGGAGCTGGAAAGACGACCTTGGTCAAGCTGGCCGCTGGCTTGTACAGGCCAAACTCTGGAAAAGTTCTCCTGGCAGGTGCAGACGCAAATCTCCTTAGCTACCAAGCCTTATCCCAAGAAATGGCCATAGTCTTTCAAGACTTTCAAAATTTTCAGCTAACTATAAATGACAATATAAATTTGGGCAAGGACTATGAAATAAACAAGTCCTTAGAATTAATGGACCTAGACAAGTATGATGGCGAAATTAATATAGGAAAACTAGAAGAAGACGGCGTCTACTTATCTGGCGGAGAAAATCAAAAGCTTGCAATCTGCAGGGCCCTGGCAAAAAATTCAGATTTTCTAATCTTTGATGAGCCAACCGCCTCCATGGATCCGCTAATAGAAGCTAGGATGTACGAGGACATTATAAAAATCCTGAAAGACCGCGGCGCCATTATCATTACCCACCGCCTAGTTTTGTCTAAACTTGCAGATGAAATTATCGTCCTCGACAAGGGCAGGGTCATAGAAAGAGGCAATCACGAGACCCTAATGAAAGCCAAGGGCAAGTACTACCGTATGTATCAAGAACAAGCCTCGTGGTATAAGGAGGATAGCCATGTTTAAAATATTAAAGAAAGTTTTTAAAATATGTCCCCTGGCCCTGACCTATGTTATTTTAAATCATATAATAAACGGATTTTTGATAGCTGGCAATTTGTATGTGACCATGCACATTATAGAGTCGGCCTTTGACTATATTAATAAACAAACTAGCATACAACCAGTGATTACTTACAGCTTGTATTTTTTGGCCCTTATATTAATTAGCAGGATTTTGGAATATTTTTATGCCATAACAATGAACGGCTATCTGTATGAAAAAACTGGTAAAGAACTTAAATACGAAATGGGTCAAAAACTGATAAATCTGGATTTATTAAAATTTGAGGACAGGGATTTTTTAACCAATATTCAGAGGGCCCACAAGGCTTTGGACGATGAAATTATTAGCACCTGTGCCCACACATTTGCAAGAATTTTGGGCCATGTCTTCTCCATTGTCCTCATAATTATAAGCCTGGGATCCTATTCAACTAAGCTTATATATCTGGCTGTTTTAACCACGGTCCCCTATCTAATAACCCGCCTTATCCGTGGCAAGGCTTTTTACGATTTAAAATCTATCCAAGCCTTTGACCAAAGGAAGCTAGAATATTTTTACTCTCTGTTTACAGACACAAAAACCAATCGGGAAATAAAAATAAACGACAGCGCAGACTTTTTCTTAAATAAATATAGAAATGTTTTTCATAGTATGTCAGCAGACTATTATAAAGAAAAAACTAAGGACGCCCGCCAGCTCCTCTTATGCGATATCTTAAATGTCATCTCCTACTCCCTGGCCCTCTTTATAACAGTAAATCTCGCTCGCAAGGGGCAAATTCAGATAGGAATGATGGGGGCGGCATTAATTGCTTACAAGGAAATGCAGGATGCCAGCAAATATATTATTAGCTCCCTTGGAAATCTGCCAAGCAGGCTGGCCTTTGCCAACGATTATATGAATTTCATCGGCCAAGACCTGGACGACAAAGATTATTGTCTGGCCTTTGATGGAATAAAATTAGAGGATGTTAGCTTTTCTTATCCGCATTCAGAAAATGGAATTAAAGATGTCGATATTAAAATCAACAAGGGCGAGTCTCTGGCAGTTGTTGGAGAAAACGGGTCCGGTAAAACCACCTTTAGCAAAGTTTTGACTGGCATTTATTCATCAAACGGAAATATTTATGCGGGCCATAACAAATATGGGGAAAAGGCCCTTAGCCTTGACGATTTTTCTATCGTTCCACAGACTAGGACTGTCAGCAACCTCACTGTAGGCGAGCACGTTGGCGCCAGCCTCGATTACGATCCGGTCCGAGTCAAGGACTGCCTAACCTATGTTGGCCTAAGGAAACTCGCCACTGACCAAATGCTCACCACTAGGCTGGGCAAGGACTTTGATGGCATAGAACTCTCAGGTGGCGAGCGCGAAAGATTGGATATTGCAAGGAGTCTTTACAAAGATGCCGACCTTATAATCTTGGACGAACCAACTTCCGCCTTAGATCCAATGGAAGAAAGCAGAATATTAAAACAGTTCCTCCAAGTTTCTAAAAATAAAACTTCAATAATTATCAGCCACAGGATTGGCATCTGTAGGTTTGTAGACAGGGTTGCAGTCTTTAAAGATGGCAGGCTCATTGGACTAGACGACCACGATTCCCTAATGGAGACCTGCCCATATTACAAAGATATGTACCTGGCCCAAAGCAAATTTTATAATTAAATCTACACAACTAAATATTTATACGCAAAAATCCTCCGCACCTGGCGGAGGATTTATTCTTTATTAAATATATTTTTTATTGCCGCCTCTAGGTCTGCAGAATTCCTGATGATTATCGCTGCCTTGTGGGGCTTGTATTTTTTTAAGTATTTTCTTTCGTCCACAAACCAGCGGCTTTCAAAGTTTTTGTAGGCCTCAGGTCCCACCCGCCCTTTCACTCTTTTTTTGCAAAGCTTATTGTCCGCCTTTAAATACAAGGACAAGTCTCTATATGGACCAAGGAGTTTTGTCGAAGAATATGACCCTTCCAGCAAGGTAATTTTTGCCGGCGGCGCATACTTGATAAAATATCTTTGCTCTTTGCAATCAAAGGCTGGATAATAAAATCCCTGATCCTTTAAGGCCATGGGCAGGATATTTTTAATAAAAAAAGGGGCGTTAAAGTTGCCCGCCAGCGGGTGTTTCTTTTCCTTTGCAGGATAAAAGAAATCGTCCGCATGGAGAACTCTAAGGCCTTCAATTTTTAGGGCCTCAGACAAATAGCTTTTGCCAGAGCCTGAGGGTCCATCTAAAGTAATAAAAATCAATCGAAATCCCTTACATACTTTCTCAATAGTAAAATTACAATTGGAACTAAAATTATGTGCAAAATAAGTGTAGGAATTTTCGTAACAAACATTGAGCTTACCCAAACACCAATTGAGTATGCTTCGCCCTTAACTGCTGAATTAAAAATGTATTGGGCAAAACCGTAAACAATCCTACCTGCAACCATGGCAAGAGCTGTTGAAACAAAGGTGCCAAGAGCATCCTTGGTTAAAAATTTGCCAAATAAGCCAGCAAATAAACCGTATGAGCCAACTTCAGCCATCATAACAAAGGCGTATGGGAATGGCGGCATACTGGTAAATAAGCTGGATGCGAGCACTGATAAAAGTCCTACCAAAAGTCCCGGCACAGGTCCCATAAGTGCACCTGCAATTAATGCTGGGATGTGGATTGGTGAGAACATCCTGCCCAGGTCTGTTCCAACAGCGTGGAAGGCCATTGGAAGGATAATTCCAAGAGCAACAAAAAGTCCAATAAGAACAATGTCTTTTGTTTTAATTTTCATAAAAACCTCCTTGACATAAGTCAAATTTATATATAGATTAGGGCCTGCCCTAAATTATATATCTTGTGTTAAATAATTTTAATTAAAAATGTCAACGATCAACTCTATGATACTAAATATTACTATGATCTGATAAATATATAGTAAACCCCAAACAGAATCAGAGCGATTGCAAAGGTATACTGGGTTATTATAACCCCAAGTTCTTTTAATATCCATGCCCCAACAAAGTTTCCTATTGGTATTATGGATGACAAAATACTCTCATTTATTGTAGCAACCCGGCCCAAGGTATCCTCAGAGACTCGCGATTGGACCAAGCTTATAAAGATTATATTCATATAGCTAATAAATATGCCGTTAAAAAATATTCCAATATAGCTGGCATAGATAAATTTCTCCGCCAATATCGGTATTAAGAGCCATGAAATTCCCGCCATCATAAGGCAGAAAGATACCATTTTCTTCATGGAAATTTTTTCGATATTTTTTATTTGGCTAAGACTTGCTCCTAATATTGATCCAATTGCACTAAAGGTCAGGAGTATTCCATAGCCTGTGGCTTCATCACTGATAAATTCTGTCGAGAATCTGGGTAGGCCTACCATTGCTATTGCATAAAAGAAATTTACAAATATCAATGGGACAATAAGTTTTAAAAGCTCTCCCTGATTTTTTAATTCAACAAAGCCTTCTTTTAAATCCTCTATATATTCTGATATTGTTCCCTCTTCTTCGTAATCTTCGCATTCCTCAAAATTAAAATGTTGATCATAAGTAATTAACGAGTACAATTTGACTGCTACAAAGAATACGACTAGTGTGATAATTAAGTTAATCGGTATCAAGAGTTTTGCAATTAATATTGTGGCTATTGCATTAAATAATATATCAAAAACTTTTTCCGACACATGGAACAGGCCATTTACTTTTACCAATGATACGTCCTTAGCTACCATGGGTATCATCTTCATTTGCAAGGGATATAATATCGTGCTTGCAAGCGTTGTAATCGACATGCTTATTACCATTATTATAGCCCAAAAATTATTGGCTTCTATTCCTATTGTAAGGCTTAAAACAGTTAATACCATTACGTTTATTATTTGTACCAGCGAACAATTTACTAATAATTTTTTGCTGTTTGAATTATCTATTAGTGGTCCAAACAAGAAGGATAAAACATCCGCTCCTGATTCAACTGCAAATATCAATCCCAATAAAAATGGGGATTGAAATCGCTCGTTAAAAAACCACATTATAATCATATATTGGAGGGAGTCAGCAATATTTGTGCTAATTCTCCCCCATAAAAGTGCTTTTGTGTCTCTGTTATACATAATTTTTCCCCTTTGTTTTGTTTCGTTGTTTAATTAAAAATATCCGTATAATAAATACATTCAGCTATTATATCGCTCTGCCTTGTAGAGGTCAATTTAATGTCGATCCCTCAAAAATCCTTGGTTGACATAAAGTCAACCGCTACGGGATTTTTCGCCTAGATTACATCTAGATCATCGTATATGGCAAAAAAGAATCTTTCGTCCGTTTGTTCAATTTTCCACAACAATTCCAAACAGGTATCCAAACCGATGGTCCTGGTTGTTAGAATAAAAGAATCTGCTGTTTCGTAAATGGAATGTACGTATGGAAGCAGGATTCTTTCGATTTTATAACTGGTTTGATCAAAGGAAAAATAAAATTTATAGGAAACTATGGTTTCATCCACTGTTGCATCGCCAACTTCAAAATGTGGTGATGGTTTTTTATTTAAAACTCTGTACAAGTCAAGGACTATGCCGTTGGCTGCGGAAAATTTGCCCGCGCCCTCGCCTATGATTTGAATGTTGCCAACCACGTCTCCTGTAAAGCCCAGCAGGTTGTTGTTACCGCCAACATTGGACCTTAGTCTTTCATTTTTATAAAGAACTGGGGCGACAATGGCCGCTATCCGATTGTTGTCTATGCAGGCATAGGACATGAGCTTGGGTGTAAGCTTGTGCCTTTCAAAAAATCCAAAATCCAGATTTCTAATATTTTGTATACCATAAGTCGGTATGTCGTCTGGATTTAATTTTATGTTAAAAGCAAGCATGGACGAAATTGCCAGTTTGTTTCTGGAGTCCACGCCCGAGATGTCGTCAAAATAATCTGGCTCTTGGTATCTAAGCATTCTGGATTTTAATAGGGCCTCTTCAAAATCGATCCCGTCTTTTTTCATAAGATCCAAAATAAAGTTTGTAGTCCCATTCATGCAACCAAAGACTTCGTCGATCTTATTTATCTGCTTGTACTCGTTCATCATATCAATCCAAGGGATGCCAGCGCCGACTGTGGATTCAAACAAAAATATTACTCCGTTTTCCTCAGCCAGGTCCAGAAGTTCTTTCAAATATCTGCTCACGAGCTCCTTATTTGAAGTGACCACATTTTTTCCAGCCTTCATGGCCGCAGTCACATATTCATAAGACGCCTGGTCGTCGCTCATTGTATCGACAATGGTTTCAATAAATTCATCAGATAAAATCTCATCAAAATTCCTGGTAAAGAGTTCGCCGGTTCGGTCGTGTTTTACCAGGATTTTTTTTATTTCAAAATTGTCAGTATGGTTTTGAAGGACGGTGTAAACACCAGAACCAATATTCCCATAGCCGAGCAAAGCAATTTTCATAGTCCACCTCTGCAAATAATTATACCATTTATTATAACTTTAGTAAAGAAAAACAAGGGCCTTTTAACTTTTTGCCTGGGTCCTATTTTTAAATTTATAAATGCCCATGTAAATGGCCAAAGCACTCGCTGCACCCAGACTGAGGCCGGCCAAAATGTCTGACAAAAAGTGTACACCCACCATAATCCTGCTCATGGCCATGGCAAACATAAAAAGGCCTAAGAGGAATTTTAAAATTCGTTTGGTCCTGGCGTCTATTTTAGAATTTTCTACTACGAGCATTAGAGCAACAGAAATCGCCGCGGCCGCATTTGAGTGACCACTAGGAAAACTAAAGCCAGCTTCGTCAATTAGTTTATAAGCAGGTCTCTCCATCCTGATTAAAATCTTGGCTAAAAAATTCACCAAGGCCCCAATCCCCAAAGACAAACCGACAAGGGCTCCCTGCCAAAACTTTTTGCAGGCAAAAAATATAAGGGTAATGACTATGCCTATCCCAGTTGCCATCAGTGGATTGAACAAAGATGTAAAGGCCTTTACGATTTTAAAAGCTCCCGGGCTTTTTAGCAAAAAAGCCTGACCAAAATCATGGTCCAAGTCATTCGTTAATCCAAAGACCACCAAGGTCGCCATAAGAGCAAAAAACACCAAGAGGCCGATTAACACTTTCGAATAAGCTTTGTAATCCTTCATAAATCTATTCCTTGGAAAATAAAACCGGCTTAACTATGTCGAGGATTTCCTCAGCGGTCGTCGCCCTTACGACATCGTAATTAACCTTTTGGTCGGAGAAAAAAATTGGATTTAAACCCACAGCCAGAGATCCAAAATAATCCGATTGGATATTATCGCCAACCATAAAGGAATTTTCAACATCGCATCCAGTTTCTTCTATAATTTTTTTATAAAATCTAGGGTCAGGCTTGCCAACCTCGTACTCGCCTGAAACAAATATATTATCAAAATATTTTTCAGCCCCGCAGGCTTTTATTTTTTTCCGCTGGGCAGCCTTGGTCCCGTTGGTTATAATTCCAGTCTTAGCATAGTGCCTAATGTAGGACACAGCCTCCAAAATGCCAGGCTTGGTCTCAGTGTACATGTCGCCACCCTTATGAAAGGCTTCTTCAAAAGCCGCGCGGTCAAAGTCCACTCCCAAGTGATCAGCAAAGTCCCTGTAGACGCTGTCCTTAAAGCCTTGTAGGTCGCCGTAGCCATAAGTGTCGCCGTCCTCAAAATAAAAATCAATAGGATCAATGCCCACGGATTCGTTCACCACAAAATCCATGTGCCTTAGCATATTTTTCCTCAAAATCGTCCTCAGTTCTTTTTTAAAATTCACTTCAGACATTTGAATGCCAATAGCCCGTCTAACATTCTTATATATATCATCATTGGTCTTGATAGTCTCAATCAAAGTCTCATCAAGGTCAAAAAATACGTAAATCATAAAATCCTCCTTAAAAAATATTCTATCATAAAGGGATAGCATATACAAGAAAAGATTGGGGTTTAAATTTATGAATTTTTGTAGCTTGAGACTTTTTAGGAATGAGGCGTAGTAGAGCCTCAGCAATTAAAAAATGCCTCACGCATACAAGATGCGATCAGCATTTTTCGGGCCACATTCTCCTCAGATTGTTGCATCCAATCAAACAAAATTTTTTGTTATTTTTTAACTTTTGGAGCGAGACTTTTCGGGCTACATAAAGTAGCCCCTACGTACGTGCTTATCAATATTTATATTTTTAATACCATTCAGTTAATCTTATTGTTTTTTTAGAAAAAGTTGATGAATTTTTGTAGGTTGAGATATTTCATTTATCATTAATTTGCGAGGAAATTTCGAGGCTCGTCTCTTGGGCTAGGGCTTCGAAGTGAAATAAACTAAAAAATATGGCCGAAATGAATCGGCCGCTACAACGCTTCGCGTATTTTTTAGTTTTTCAAAAGAATATAGCGAATTTAACACGAAATTAACCGCAAATTTTTTCCTAAAGCAAAAAAGGACCCTACGGGTCCTCTCTCGGTAAATCTATAAGCCGTGTTCTGTATTAGACAGTTATCTGTCTTGGATATTAGTTACCTAATACCTCTAGCAACCTACCATTCTCGACTTGCCACGAGCAGCGGCAATTTTGTGTCGCTTCAGTTTTGCTCCGGATGGGGTTTGCATAGCCGATTAGTCGCCTAATCGCTGGTGAGCTCTTACCTCGCCTTTCCACCCTTACCGCATAAGCGGCGGTATCTCTCTGTTGCACTGTCCTTAGTGTCGCCACCACCGGGTGTTACCCGGCACCCTCGCTCTGTGGAGCACGGACTTTCCTCTATAAATAGCAACTGTCTGATTTACATTTTTATTATAACATTTTTATCTTTATTTTTCAATTAGCGAAAGGTTTTGTAAGTCTTGTGGACATTGGAAAAATCTTTTAAATACTCAGCCATTATATCCACAAAGTGCATTTCGCTTTGGTCGTGGCCCAGGTCGATTAAATTTAGGTCTAATCTTTTTGCCAGCTGGGCGTCGTGGTATTTGACATCTCCAGTTATATAAAGGTCAGCTCCCTTGGCTGCAGCAGCTCCAATATATGATGCGCCGGACCCTCCCATATAGGCAATGCGATTTATGGGTTTATCATTTGCCTGGTAAATTCTAGTGATATCAGCCAGCTTGTATTTTGATAATGCAACTTTAATTACGTCCTCAATTTCCTCTAAGCTTTGATTATTTGTCTCCATCACTACGCCAAAGGTCTGGTCTTCTTCATCGACAAAATCGTAGTCAACGCTCTTTGCCATCTTTAAAAGCGGAGTTGCCTTCATCCCCTCTGCACTTGCGTCAAAGGGCGTGTGGCAGGCGTAAATGGTGAGATCATTTTTAATAGCCAGGTCAATAATCTCGTAGGAAAAATCTCCCTTGACCAGGGACTTTATCCCAGAAAATATAAAGGGATGGTGGGCAAGAATTAAATTTGCCCCCAAGTCGATAGCCTCTTTTACATTGGCCACTTCTGCGTCCATACAGATGTAAATGCCCTTGAGGTCTGCGTCCAAATCGCCCACTTGAATTCCGCTGTTGTCCCAAGATGATTGGGTGAACAATGGAAATTTCTCTTCAATTTTATTAATGGCATCTTTAATTTTCAAAACGCTCTAGCTCCTTTATCTCATTTTCTTTTTCTATAATGGCAGCGTTATCCTTGCCACTCTTGGTTTTTATTTCATTTATAATATTTTTTCTTTTTCTTATCTCATGCCTTATATAATCTTTAAAAAGGGGATGGGCCTGCAACAGTCTTGTATAAGTATAATCTTCTTCGGCCTGGTCCTTTGTGTCCAGTAATTCAAAGACCATTACAAAATAATAGTGCTTTTTCTCCTTGACAATTAAATCGTGAGTCCGGGTAAAGCCCAGGTCGTAAAAAGTTTTTCTAACCTTTTTGGGCTCGGTCATAGGTTGGATTATAAATTTCTTTAGGGATTTGGTTTTCTCCTCGTCCGCGCAGACGATCTTTGCAATCAAATCTCCGCCCATACCTGCAATTACAAGGGCGTCCACTTCTCCATATTCAATTGGCTTAAGGCCATCGCCCACTCTGCCCTCGTAATCGTAGGGCTTGTCTGCAAATAAAAGATTGGATTTTTCTAAGCAGTCGGCAGAAATATCCGTCGCTATTAGTTTTTTTATCTTGCCTTTTTTAAAAAGTTCGAGGCCCACATAGCCGTGGTCGCAACCGACATCGGCTAGGCATTCCTCGAACTCAATCAGGTCAACTATCTGTTCTAGTCTATCCATTATTCTAAAAAGTCTTTCAATTTTTCGCTGCGTTTTGGATGGCGGAGCTTGCGCAGGGCCTTGGCTTCGATTTGTCTGATCCGCTCTCTGGTAACGTCAAAGACCTTGCCAACTTCCTCAAGCGTTCTCACCTTGCCATCATCCAGGCCAAAGCGGAGGCGGATGACCTTTTGCTCACGCTCAGTTAAAAGTGAGAGTGTAGAGAAAAGTTCCTCGCGAAGCATGGTATTGGTTGCAGATTCCTGTGGACTAGGGATGTCTTCATCAGGAATAAAATCGCCTAAGTGCGAGTCTTCTTCTTCGCCAATTGGAGTTTCAAGGCTGACAGGTTCTTGGGCAATTTTTTGAATTTCCCTGACCCTTTCAACATCTATATTCATTTCCTTGGCGACTTCCTCTGGAGTCGGTTCGCGGCCCAATTCTTGGACCAGTGACCTCTCAACTCTGAGGAGCCTATTGATGGTTTCAACCATGTGGACAGGAATCCTAATGGTCCTAGCTTGGTCAGCAATGGCACGAGTGATGGCCTGCCTAATCCACCAAGTCGCATAAGTTGAAAATTTAAAGCCCTTTTGGTATTCAAACTTTTCAACAGCCCTCATGAGACCCAGATTGCCCTCTTGAATCAAATCCAAAAACGGCATGCCACGATTGATATATCTTTTAGCTATACTTACAACCAAGCGGAGATTGGCCTCTGCCAATTCAGCCTTGGCCGATTCGTCACCAGCTTCAATACGCTTGGCAAGTTCAATTTCCTCGTCCATGGTGAGGAGGTCGACCTTACCAATTTCTTTTAAGTACATCCTAACAGGGTCGTCAACCTTGGCTCCCTTTTGAACTTCGGATTCCTTGATTGCTTTTTTGCTATGGGCTTTTTTATCCTCGGCCTTTTCTTTTGGAACAATGCCGACTGAATAAGACTCTTCGTCTGTTATTTCAATCTTGAGAGCTGCCATCTGATTGTAAATTTTTTCAATCTGCCAGACTTCCAGCTCAAAAGACGATAGATTTTCGTTGATGTCATTGTAGGTGACATGGCCCGTCTTTGTTCCAGCCTCAAACAAAAATAGCAGAGATTCCATTAAAGATTTTTGTTTTTGTATATTTTGCACTATATCATTTCCTTTCATGCATCTTATCAAGCTCTTCCAAAAGCTTCATCGCATCATCTATATTGTCCGCCGAATCAATTTCGTCTACCAGCTTGCCAGTACGCTTGTACTCGCTGGCAGCCTTGACCTGGCGGTAAATATCGCTTAACATTTTTTCAGTTTCCTTGGCAGTTAAATCCAACTTTTGCAGCCAGAATAATTGCTTTGTATTTATCCTGCCCTCTTGGTCCAGAATATTTTTCAGTTCGTCAATGTCAATTACATCTTCTGTCTGGTAGATTTTTAAGATCAAATCATAAAGGTATTTTACATTGTTTTCAGCCAGCATATCGCCTATACCCATATTGTCAAGGTAAAGGGCGTTGGCCTTTTCAGTTACCATTACATTTATCAAAAGGCGGGGCCACTTGTTCTCGGCCCGTGGAATTGTAAAATCGCTTTCGCTGTCCTCCTCGACCTTGGTAAGGGATGTAAATTCTTCCCTGATGGCGTCCATGCTAATGTCATAAGTCTTGGACAGGTGTTTTATATAAACGTCTCTTGAGATCGGATCGGGAACTTTTTTTATAAAATCCAAAACCGATTGCACAAAATTTATAAAGTCATCGTGCCTATCCAGGTCCTTGCCCTCCAGACTATAGTCGATTACAAATTCAAAAGGCGACTTGGCAGCTAACAAAAGCGCTTTAAAACCGTCAACCCCATAAGTATTTACATAGTCGTCTGGGTCCAGGCCGCCTGGTATAGAAATTATTTTTGGACTTACTCCTTGGTTTTGCAAAATTTCTATGTCCCTTAGGGTTGCAGATTTCCCTGCACTGTCTCCGTCTAGACACAAGTAAACTTCGTTGCCAAAACGCTTCAAGAGTTGGGCCTGTCTTTCAGTAAAGGCCGTACCAAGTGCTGCTACTACGTAATTAATACCCATTTGGTGGAGTTTTACTACATCGATATTGCCTTCGACCAACATAATCTTGTCGCGTTTTGTATTTTGCTGGACCAGATTTAAACCAAAAAGCATGTTGCCCTTGGTAAATTCCAGGCTATCTCTGGAGTTGTAGTATTTGGGTTCGCCTTCACCAATAATCCGCCCGCTAAAACCGCATACGCGTTTTTTTAAATCTATAATCGGAAAAACCAAGCGTGACCTAAAGAGGTCATAAGTGTTTCCAGTTTTTTCGCTCTTGCCAATTAAATTTGCCTTTAAAAGTTCGTCTTCCCTGTAACCCTTGGCAATGAGATAATCCTTGAGGGCCGACCAAGAGTCGGGCGCGTAACCTAAGCCAAAGCGTTTGGCTGTGGCTGGCGTAATATTTCTATTTTTTAAATAGGCCATTGCCACTGGCGATTTAAAAAGTTGATCTAAGTAAAAATATGCCGCCTCCCTGTGGATTTCATAATAATTGTCATCGATCCTCGGCATTGGGACCGCTGAATATTCTTCCAAGGGAATCCGGGCTCGGTCTGCCAAAACTCTGATGGCTTCATTGAAGTCCAAGTTTTCATACTTCATCAAAAATCCAATCACATCGCCCGATTCTCCGCAGCCAAAGCACTTAAAAATTCCCAATGATGGAGTGACCGTAAATGACGGGGTCTTTTCTCCATGAAAGGGGCAGAGGCCGACATAGGATTGACCTCGTTTCTTTAAGGAAACGTAAGAGCCAATAAAGTCGACAATATCGTTTGCATCTTTAATTTTTTCGATTGTATCTTCTGAAATACGCATTTTTTAAACCCTTCTAAAACTCGTTGGTAAAAATAATTCCTTAAACTTTTCAATGGCAAATTGGTCTGTCATACCAGCCACATAATCTGTAACAATCCTATCTATATCTTCGTCATGGTCGTAAATTTTTAAATGGTCGCCCATGTCTTCTGGATGAGACTTGTAATGTTTGTAAAGAGCTTCCAGGAGATTAAATATTTTTTCTCCTTGAACGGATGACCTCTCGTCTTGGTAGACATTTTTAAACATAAAAGCCCGGAGACTCAGCATGGCCTCTAATGTTGGGTCGGACATCAAAATATCGTCCTTGCCGTATGAATTTTTTATAATATCCTTGACCAGGTAATCGATCCTGTCGCTGGGATTGTTGCCCAAAACTTCAGAAATTTCCTTAGGGATGTCTTCGTTTTTTAAAAATCCAGCTCGAATTGAGTCGTCTATATCATGATTTATATAGGCAATCCTATCTGCAAATTTAATTATCTTGCCCTCCAAAGTCGCCGCTTTGCCATCGCCCGAATGGTTCTTGATGCCGTCACGGACTTCCTTGGTAAGATTTAGCCCACGAAAATTTTTGTGGGGCTCGATAAATTCAACCACTCGAAGTGAATGCAAATTGTGTTTGAATTCATACTTGCTAATTGTATTTAATACATTTTCTCCGCTGTGGCCAAAGGGCGTGTGGCCAAGATCGTGGCCCAAAGCAATGGCCTCTGTCAGGTCCTCGTTTAGTCCAAGGGCCCTGGCAATAGTCCGACCGATTTGTGCAACCTCAAGGGTGTGAGTAAGCCTGGTCCTAAAATGGTCGCCAGCTGGAGCAATATAGACTTGCGTCTTGTGTTTTAATCTCCTAAAAGATTTTGAATGCAAAATCCTATCCCTGTCCCTTTGAAAATCTGTCCTAATGGAACACTTTTCCTCTTCCCTATCACGCCTTGCCGTGTCTGAGAAACAGGCGTAGGGCGAGAGAATTTTGTGTTCGTTTGCCTCTAGGGTCTGTCTAATATTAGTCACGAATACCAAACCTCGCTTCCATGGTTTCAAGAATAATTTCGGCTGTCTCTTCTATGGCCTTGTTGGACACGTCAATAACTGTGCAGCCCAGCTCATCCATAACTTTTTTGGAATATTCAATTTCTTTTTCAATTCTGTCGGTCTCTGAGTACATGGAGTTTGCTGGAAGTCCAAGGGCAAGTAGCCTCTCGGCCCTGATCTTCATCATGGATTCCACATTTGTCTCCAAGCCAAAGACTCGTCTCTTATCTTTTTCATAAAGCTCGCGAGCAAGGGGAACTTCAGGAACCAGGGGCACATTTGCCACATAGTAACCCTTGTTGGCCAAGTACATGCTAAGGGGAGTTTTACTAGTCCGGCTGATGCCAACCAAGCAAATGTCCGCCTTTAATACACCTCTTGGATCCTTGCCGTCGTCATACTTAACTGCAAACTCAACTGCATTTACAGTTTGGAAATATTTTTCGTCCATCTTCCTCAAAATTCCCGATTCTCTTACTGGATTATCGTGGAGAATTTTTGAAATTGCAGTGAGGGGTTTTTTCATTATATCAATTGTAGGTATGCCAAGCTTCTTGGCCTGGTGCTCGATAAAATCCTGGTGGTCAGTCATAACCGTACTGTAAATTATAACCGAAGGGATGTCCCTAGCCTCGTCAATTGCCTCTAGGATTTGGTCCTTGGATAAAATATATGGGTATCTCTTGATTTCGTAATTGCAATTGGGAAATTGGGCCAGACAAGCGCGAGCAAGTTTGGTTCCCGTTTCTCCAACCGAGTCGCTTAGGACAAAAACTGTAATGTCATACATCTATATCCACCTCCCTTCTAAATTATCTGCAAGGACCAGACTGGATTTACTGATTTCAGCCTCCTTATAAGAGTCCTTGAGCTTGTAAAATCTATCCTTGTATTCGTAAAGATGGTTAAAAAATTCCAGAGCATCATTGGACTTGTCACCTGCGTATTTTATCAAATCCGAAAAATCCGATTCAGATTCTGTAAAGTCGCCATCTACTGGATCACTTGCTCCACCAATCATCTTCTTGTAAGCAATGAGGTCTTTTAAAAATTTCAGCTGGTCTTCATCTTCAATGCTCGACAAATCTTTTAAATCCATAAACAATTTATTGATGGGCTTGTCCTCTGTAATTAAAATATCCTCATAGAAAATATTGTTGATATTGTTTTTGTAGAGGGTGTATTTAAATTGCCCTTTAAAAATTTCAAAGAGAGATTTAAAAACCTTATCAAAGTCAAAGGCGCCCACAGAATTTTCTGCAAAAGCGTAAAGGCTGCTCTCAATCAAGTCCCTCAGGCTAAGCTCTGGCTTGATGCTTATCATTAGCTTCAAAATCTCATAGGCTTCTTTGAAGGCCCAGGAAGATTTTATATTGAGCTCACCCAAAATTTCTAGGCCTGCCAAGTCGTGCATCCTGTCGGCTATGGCCAAAACCGCACCGCCAATGGTCTCCGGCTCCCGACCAGTAAAATCAGGCAAGTATTGTTCTTTGATTGCATTTGCTGCAGAGGAATTATCCCTGTTTGCCTCAAAAATTTCCCCGCCCACTATGCCACGGAGATTTTCGTAACATTTAACAGTTTGGGTTGCCAAGTCTGCCTTCATAAATTTGCTGGCCAGTTTTATATTTTCTTCCATCTCATCAGCCAGCGATAATTCGTCGACCAAAGACCCGATAATGGACTCCAGGCGTTTGGTCTTATCGCTCATGGATCCCAGGCTTTCTATATCTGAAATCCAAGATAGCTTTGGCAAATAAGCATCCAAAGTTTCTTCTGTGTCTTTTTTAAAGAGCCTAGAAATATTTTTTAGCTCTTCATTTATCATTTCACTTAAGCTGTTTTTGACTGGTCCAGGATCTGTCCCCTCACGGTAAACTATAAGATATGAATTGGAAATGGCTCCGTTCAAATAATACATGGCAAAAATTACATTGTGCTTATGAAGGACGCTTTCAATAATTGGCTCAGGCAGTTCCAAATAGGTCCCGTCAAATTCAACCTCAGCAATGGATAGCTTGGAGTCAATCACAGATAAGGCTTCCACCCGTTCGTCTTCGTGCATGAGCTTTTTGCCGTTGGCCATGGCCCGTTTTTTCAGGGCTGTGGACATTTTTTCGTAGCCTTCTTTTTTATCAGTGTAAAGATAGGCCTTCATCTTTTCAAAATAATCTTCAGCCGAATCGATTTTTATATAGTCTCTAAAATTTATCAGGTTTTGGTCCGAAGATTTTTTGTCGCCGATTTCTATGTCCAGCTTTTTGTCACCAAAAAAGGCGACTATGTTTAGGATTGGCCTATAAAAAGCCTGGTATTCATTAAAGGTGTCAATGTCACTTTGCCTGATAGCTTCAAAGACCTGGCCCAAATTTTCGTTTAAAAATTCCGCCGAAGTATCCAAACTTGCTGTGACTACGACCCGATTTTTAAAAACCCTGACGTGGAGGGCGTTTTGTTTAATTTTTTCACTGAGGAGCCAGATGCGAAATTTTTCTAAAATTTCATACTCGACCAAGTCCACAGACTCAGTTCGAATGGGCTCCATGCTAACGTCTAAAACAAATTTCTCCATTAATTTCCCCTGTATTTTTCAATCAAACTTCCAATTATATCCTTGTAGTTGGCATTTATGCTTTCTATATTTTCCTTGTACTTGTCGGAAAAAGTTCCCGTCTTGATGCGGATGTATTCATTTTGAATAATGGCCTTAAGAAGAGTATTGTAAGCCAAGATGTACCTGGCCTTTTCCTTGTGCATCTCAATATCCAAAAAATGTCTTTCAATAATCAAATAAAGATTTTCCAAGGTCCCGTCGTCTTCCATGTAATTTTCGTACTCGGCGTGCAGGGAATTTTCATAGTGCTTTTCTTCATTAGTTTCTCCCAAAATTTCCCTGATGGCGTCAATATTATATTCGGCTATCTGATTAATATTCAGAGTTTGCTCGCCCTTGATGGCCTTGGAATAATTAATAGTGGCAACTTCCTTGCAGTTGACAATAAGTATGGTAGAAACGATCAGAGAGTTCGAAAACCTGGCCTGATATTCCCTGGTCTCATAGGAAATATAATATTTTTCATCATCCAAACCCAATTCATTTAGGCTTGCAATCAGGTCCTTGACATTTAAATCTCCTTCCTTGGCATAAATTTTTAGTTTATGGGAAAAATATTTTCCGTTTGTATTGGAATTGTTGTAAAGGTCAGCGTAAGTCCCTTCGGTTGCAATGACATGGCTATCGCCAAAAGCGTACTCAAAAATCTCCTCAGCCGACAAAATATCGCTAGGAATAATTTCTGGCACGGAAATGTATTTAATTTGCCCGTAAGCTTTGTAGTAGTCAACAATTTTTGAAATGATATTATTCATAATACCTCCAATTTTTAAGTAATTCATAAGAATTAATTTTATTTAAATCCAAATTCAAGAGGGCATAAAAAACTGCCTTGTCCAAGAGGTCATAAGCCGTGTCTTTTATGTCTGCAAAACGCGAATTCATGGCCCTTACCACCATGTCTCTGTCTAGGCTCGTGACTGGTAAAATCATCCCCGACGAATCCATTTCATCCAGGCTGACAATACCGCTTTGGCTCAAGTAAAGAGAGCCCTCGCCCATATTTATATAGGGCTTGTAACCAAGTAGGCTCAGGTATTTAAAAATCCAAGCCGCCGTTAGATAATATGCGTTTTCCTCTGTCAGATTTTCCAAATAGGTTTTAGTTAGGGGATAAATGTTAGTCACTTGATATTCATTTTCCAGAGACTTTAAAAGGATTTCAGCCACTATATGGCCGGCAAAAAACACTTTATGGTCCCTGGCCATGGCCTCCATGCGGACAGTGGATTCAATCTCATCCAAATAATAAATAGTCCGACCCTCTCTTAAAACAAAATTGGTAATGCTCATCGTCTCAAGAGCCGGTGGGTCCACCCAGTTTTTGTTCCTGTAAATCCTTTGGCAGTTTATGGAAATCTTGCCCAGGTCGTCTGTAAGGACTGTCGCAATAGCGGATGATTCCTTGTATTTTATTAGCCTCAGAACAATTCCTTCAACCTTCATCTAAAACCATCTCGAGACAAGCCTGTCTTCCTTTCGCCAATTTTTTCTAGTCTTTATATCGATTTTAATTTTAACATTTTTGCCGCAAAAGTGAGTCATATCCTTTTCGGCATCTTTAATAATTTTATTAATCATAGACCCGTTTTTGCCAATTACAATGGCCTTGTGGCTGTCCCTTTCTATATACATAATGAAGCGGACTCGTATTTTGTCTTCGGTCTCTTCGTAATCGTCAATATCGATATAAATCCCGTGGGGAATTTCCTCGTCCAAGTGGATTAGGCATTTTTCCCTCAAAATCTCCCGCATAATATCGCGGACAGGCAAATCTGTAATAAATTCGTCGTCGAAATATTTTGGGCCTTCGTCTAAAGTCTCATAAACATAATCCAAGAGCTCGTCAAAGCCATCTCCCCTCAAGGCAGAAATAAAAATCACCCGGTCAAAAATACCCATGTCTCGGTATTTTTCGTCCAAGAGGACTTTTTCTTCTGGAGAAAGCTCGTCGGATTTATTTACAAGGAGAGCCTTGGGCGTTTTATCCTCAGCTGCCAGTTCAAAAACATCTGAATCCAAGCGGCCAGTCTCCAAGGAGTTGTCGACCACGTAAAGATTTATGTCCCCGTCCTTTAAATTGGCTAGGATTTCTTCGTTCATTACTCGATTTAATTTATTCTTTGGCCTTTGGTAGCCGGGGTTGTCAAAGAACACCACCTGCATCCTCTCGTCAGTATAGATGAATTTCATGGGAACCCGAGTCGTCTGTGGCTTATTTGTAACGATTGCCAGTTTCTCGCCAATTAATCTATTTAAAATCGAACTCTTGCCAACATTAGGTCGGCCGATTAAATTTGCAAATCCGCTTTTCATTCTTCCTCCAATCTGAAGCCGTGAGGCAACAAATCTTTTATATTATAAACTTCAACTTCCGCCTCTGATTTCACGACAAAAACTGTGGCATCGGGGCTGAGTTCGTAAATAACTTGCCTGCAAACTCCGCAGGGAAAAGTAAAATCGTAGTCGCCGCAAACGGCAATCTTGGAAAAAGTTCTGACACCCTTTGCCATGGCCCCGTAAATTGCATTTCTCTCCGCACAGATGCTGGGAGCCAAAGTCATAGTCTCTATATTTGTCCCGGTGTAAATTTCTCCGTCGTCAGCCAAAATCGCTGCACCAACCTTGAACTTTGTGATGGGCACATAGGCGTTTGCCTTTACATCCAAGCAAGCCTTTATTAATTTTTTATCAATTTCGCTAAAATTATACATAATCACCCAAAAATTAAAAATATAAAAATTCCAATAATAATTCCAAGCATAGCCCCGTAGATGGTGTCCATTGGCTTGTGAATCTTGCCCTCAATTCTGGATTCAGCTACCAGCATAGCTAGGATAAAACCAAGGGTTATCACAAGAGCGCTGTTAGCATTAAATAAAATAATAGTGGCAATCAAAAAAGAAATCGCCGAATGTCCAGAGACAACTCCCCCTTGGAAGTAGCTGCCGCGTTCCTTGGAGTACCTGGACTTGAGAGCAATAATAAGTAAAACTGTAAGTCCGACAGCAATTACAGTTAGGTGGACGGGATTTTGGTGGATGCCGCCCAAAAATCTTCGGCCGGCTGGGACCAGCTTGTCGTAAAAAATCAAATAACCTACAATGCATGCATAAAAAGCACTGAGTAAAACAGCTCCTGCTGCCACATCCTTGACCACCTTTACGATTGGATCAAAATCTTTGACCGTTGCATCGACCAGGTATTCGATGGATGTGTTTATCATCTCTGCAAATAATACAAAGACGATGGCCGTTATGAGCTGGACAAATTCCTGCTTGTTTAAATTAAACATGAGGCCGGCCAGCATGACAAGACCAGCGACAAGAAAATGAAATTTCATGTTGCGCTCGGTCTTAAAAACCTGGACCAGGCCGTTTGCTGCATTATTAAAAGATTTTAAAAACTTACTTTCCTTCAAGGTCCTTCATAATCTCCTTTTCCATCTTCCTCATCAGCTGTTTGTCGCGTTTTTCCATATGATCATAGCCCAGCAAGTGCAAAACACTGTGGACAGTCAAATAGCTAAGCTCCCTCAGATAAGAATTACCGTAGGCCTTGGCCTGTTTAGTTAGTCTCTTCTTACAAACCACAATATCGCCCAGCATTTGGTCATCAATGGGAAAGCTCAGCACATCGGTCACCCGGTCAATATTTCTAAAGTCGCAGTTAAGGCGTTTAATCTCATATGGGTCGACCATGGTAAAGCTAAGCTCTGTGTTTTTTATATGGTGGGCAGCCAAAGTTTTTTCAATGGCCAATTTAATGGCCGCGATTTCTTCCTTTGTCATTTCAAATCTGGTGAAATTTAAAATTAAAGAAAAGTTTTCAAAGTCAAAGGCCTTTTCATTTGTCGCTTGCATTTTTATCCTCTTTTTCCTTGGCCTTGCGTTTTTCGATTCGGTCTTCGATAGCACGAACTTTTTTGTCGTCGTTTTCGTAGGCCTCGATCACTCGTCTAACCAGAGGGTGTCTGACTATATCAACCTTTTGAAGTTCGACCATGCCAATGCCCTTGGTGTTCTTTAAAATATTTATGGCGTGCATGAGGCCAGACTTTTTGCCCCGTGGCAGGTCAGTCTGGGTCAGGTCGCCAGTTATAACCATCTTGGACGAATAGCCCAGACGGGTTAAAAACATTTTCATCTGCTCAGGCGTGGTGTTTTGTGCCTCGTCCAAAACTATAAAGCTCCTGTCCAAGGTCCGCCCACGCATGTAAGCTAAGGGGGCGATTTCAATAATCCCCTTTTCAATGTATTTAGTATATTTTTCTGCACCCAAAATTTCGAAGAGGGCGTCATAGATTGGTCGCAAATATGGATCGACCTTTTCTTGGAGGTCGCCCGGCAAAAATCCCAGACTCTCGCCAGCTTCAACAGCAGGACGAGTTAAGATAATCCTCTCAAATTGCTTATTGCGCAGAGAATGTGCAGCCAAGGCAACGGCCAGATAAGTCTTGCCCGTTCCTGCAGGCCCGGTCCCAAAGACAATATCGTTTTCCATAATGGAATCAATATAGAGCTTTTGCCCCAGAGTTTTGGGATAAAGGGACTTGCCGTCGGCAGTGTAGGCGATTTGTTTGGCATGCAAGTCCAAAACCTCCGCCTCCCTGTGGTCCCTGGCCAAATTAATTATATAATCAATTTCATTTATGCTGACTTCTTTTTTGGAAGCCTCGATAAACTTGGCCATGGTCTCAAACACTCTGGCTGCCAGGTCTTCATTTTCTCCATTGACCTCAATAGAATTGTCTACAATCTTGATCTTGGTCCCCAATCTTTCCATCAGGTGGTTGATATTTTTATCCAAATCACCGACCACCATATTTAAAATATCTACATCCGAAATTTCGCTTTTAATCATCTAACCTCCGCTATCTCATGGATACTGGTTTGTTTAATATCTCGCTAAAAATAATACCCTTTACCAGGTCATCATTTGTAATATTCTCTAGATCCAAACCCTTTTCTCCAGGTACAATGGCCTTGGGATCAGGATTTTTCTTGTGAGTCTTTTTTCTTCTTGATTTTTTGTTCTCTTCTATCAGGCAAACGTCAGCCGCTTCATTTTGATTAAGACTGATCCCCTCTAGGCTTCTGCCTTCCATGCTGTCGCCTGCTCCACGCATCTTGATATTCTTATCAGAGCTGACCTTAGGGCTATTCTTGGCTTCAGATTTTTTTATATCAACTAGCTTTTCTTTTTTTAAGCCAGAGACGTCGTCAATCTTTTCCATAGGTTTTTCACTGTAAGAAGATTCAACTTCTTTGACAAAGTCATCCAATTTTTTGGATAGGTCTCCAAAAATTCCGCCCGTCCCCCGTGGATTTTTCTTGAAAGGGTTGGGCTCTTTCTTTTCATTTGGCTTGGTATTTGCAAGCTCGGTGAACCGCGAGATTACAGATGAGACCAAAATGAAAATCAACAACATCCTAAACATAAGACCACCTATTTATCTTGGTTCTTACCAATAGAATTCCTCATATCTGTATCTGCTTTTACATTTTGCAATTTATAATAATCAACCACTCCAAGATTACCGTTCTTCAAAGCTTCAGCCATAGCAAGTGGGACTTGAGCTTCGTTTTCGATAACAAGGGCGCGTTTTTCTTGGACAGCTGCCTTCATTTCTTGTTCCTTGGCCACAGCCATAGCACGTCTTTCTTCTGCCTTGGCTTGGGCTATTCTCATATCGGCTTCAGCTTGGTCAGTCATGAGGTGGGCACCGATGTTTCTGCCAACGTCAACGTCAGCTATATCGATGGACAAAATTTCATAGGCTGTACCTGAATCCAAACCCTTTTCCAAAACAGTTTGTGAAATGCTATCTGGATTTTCCAAAACAGCTTCGTGAGTCATACTGGAACCAACAGTTGTAACGATACCTTCACCAACACGGGCGATAATGGTTTCTTCACCAGCACCACCGACTAGCCTTTCAATATTGGCGCGAACGGTAACCCTGGCCTTAACTATAACTTCAATACCGTTTTTACTTACGGCAGAAATATTTGGAGTTTCAATAACCTTTGGGTTAACGCTAACTCTAACAGCTTCAAGCACATCACGGCCTGCCAAATCAATGGCGGCAGCTCTTTCAAATTCCAAATCAATGTTTGCCCTTTGAGCAGCGATTAATGCGTCAACAAGTGTGTCAACATTACCACCAGCAAGGTAGTGGGCTTCTAGCTCGTCAATTTTAATATCAATCCCAGCCTTGGTAGCCTTGATCAAAGGATTAATAATCTTGCCAGGTCTAACCCTTCTGAGCTTCATACCGATTAATGAACCAATGCTAACCTTAACATTTGAGAAAAATGCTGTGATCCACAATCCAACAGGAACCATGGAAAAGAATATTACTAAAAATATTACAACCAGTCCTATGATAATAGGAGTTCCAAAACCAGCGCCTAAAGCCAACAAGTTAATTAAATTCATAATGTCTTCCTCCTTACAATAATCTTGTTATTACTTTCTCCTACAACTACAATCTCCGTTTGAGCTGGAATAAAATCCGCGTCTGAGTAGAGGTCGTAAACTTTATCTTCAATCACGCCCTTGCCGGTAGGCCTTAGGGCAGAAGTGGTAATTCCTTCCTTGCCGACCAAGGATTCTCGGTCAGGAGTAGCCTTGGATTTTATATCGTCCTTAAGTACAAACTTTTGAAGCGACTTCACCCTGTAACCCTTTTTAGAAAAAATATAAATGGTCACAATTGACAAGAGCACCGAGAGGCCAACAGTAAATATAGCCAGCTCAATCGAGCCCAGCATATTTGAAAGGCCCAAAGCAATTAGTCCTGCTCCTACAAAACCAAAAACCTGAACGCCCGGGACCAGGATTTCCATGGCCAGCATCAAGACGCCCATGAGGCTTACAAAGAGCCAGACAATTTCAAAATCTGAGTTCACATAGCACAAATAAAAACAGCCAATAAAACTTGCAAAAGATAAGGTATAAAATAATTTTTTATACACAAACATACCGATGACAAAGGCTAGACTTGCGAAGATAAATAAAAATAAAGCAAGCTTAAGCTCGTTCATCATCTGACTATGGTCAGTTGCAAAATTTGCTTGGCCTAAAATAAAATTAAAAAGTAAATTTTTCATAATCCACCCCATTTATCTTATACCCAAAAGCCGTCTAACATAACAAGATTGCGGACAAATTCGATTGATCAAAGAGGCTTTTTAAAAAATTCCTCCACAAAAAAAGCTCCAAGCCTTTTATTAATTCTTGGAACTTAATTTTTCTTTTATTATTTCCGACATTCTCTTAGGGGTCGCGCGAGAGCCGATTTGTTCTTTAGCACTTGCCATAACCTTGCCCATATCCTTGATGGATTCGGCCTTGGTATCAGCGATTATCTTTTCGATAATTTCTGCTAGCTCGTCGTCAGACAATTGCTTTGGAAGATATTTTTCCAAGATTGCAATCTCAGCCTTGGTATCTTCGATTAGGTCATCGCGGTTGGAATCTTTAAGAGATTCAAGCGTGTCGGAACGCTCTTTTAATTCTTTTTGAATCATTTGCATAATGAGATCGTCATTAGCATCTTCTCGATTATCAACTTCATATTGCTTAATGCGAGACCTGAGCATGGTGATTGTGTTTTTTCTTAGATTATCTTTTTCTTTCATGGAAGTCTTGAGATCTTCCATTAATATATCTTTAAGTGACATTATTAAAATCCTCTACGTTTTTTCTTCTTGGCAGCTATAGCCTTGTTTTTTCTTTTAACGCTAGGTTTTTCGTAGTGTTCTCTTTTTCTAATTTCTCCCAATACACCTGCACGTGCACATTGTCTTTTAAAACGTTTTAAGGCACTGTCTAGAGATTCGTTTTCTCCTACTCTGATTTCTGACATACTCTTCCCCCCTCTCATCGGTTGCTTCACCATGTCTTGTACATTATACAACTACGGCTCAAAAAAATCAAGCCACGGGAGATCTTGGTGGAAAAATCGGTGGAAATAAATTCATTTTATAATAATAAATAAACAAAATTTTGTCCGAGACGGTGGTCATCATAAAGATGACCGCTACAAATCTCGCCTCGGTTTTTATTAAACCCATTAATCAAAAAAAGAACCCCGGCTATCTGCCGGAGCTCTTATGATTTAAAATTTATTTGCTAATCAAGAGGATTAGTTTAAAGGATTAACAGCAACTCCACCTGCTGAGTATTGTGGCATTGCCCAAATACCGTTAGGTTGCATGTGAGTTAACCAAACTCTGTTTCCGTTTAATTTTACCTTGTAAGAAATTGAGTTTGTAGCTGTAATAATATCAAAGTAATAATCCATACCGCGTGTTACGTCGTTGAATTTATTCATTTGATTTGCATACTTGATAATATAATCTTGGTCTGGACCATAGCCTAAAGCACCGTTGAAGATGTGAACTGTTTCACCTCTGGTGATTGGAGCGTTTGGTACAAAACCATTCTTGGTATCGAGCCAGCCGTTTACATAAGCTGTTTGGATATAACCTTGAGCCCAGTAGTGGCTTGTTAGACCAAATACATTACCTGGAGTTGTTTGATAGTTTTTAAGTCTAGCTGCTGTAACAACAAGTTCAGCCTTTGTAACCAATCTGTTTGGTTCAAAGTTGCCTGCAGGAGTACCTTCCATAATGCCGTATGATGTTACTAGATCAACAGCTCCCTTGTACCATCTGTAGTCTTCAACGTCCTTGTATTGTTTTGGATTATAAACAGTTGTCTTGCCAGATTGTCTTAGAAGATTTGCAACGATTTGTGCAACTTGAGCCCTGGTTAATTGTTCGTTAGGACCAAAGTTTCCATTTGCAATACCTTGCATATAAGCGCTTCTAATATAAATTGTATTATCTACTAAATCTGCAGAGTTAATAGCAGCTTCCAAATTGCTGTAAGCTGTTGAGTATGATGACCTGCCTTGGAGAGCGCGGTAAGCATCATCGATAGCTGCTTGTAAATTGTTTACAATTTGCTTGTCAACATTGCCCTTTACTTGGCCTCTGAGATTTTCAGCCTTTGAAATAAGTTCTCTCATATTTTTAACTTGGCTTGATGTTAGGCCGTTGTATCCGTAGTAGTCATAACCATAGTAATAGTCACTTGAATATGATGGATAAGCAAGTCCTGAGTAGTTGATATAGATTGATGAATTTGTAGGATATTCTCTAGCAATAGCTCTGATAGCATCGATCAATCTTTCAAGTCTTGCACGATAGTTTGATCCGTAATAATCATAGTAGCCATTGTAGTAGCCATCGTATGTCCAACCATAGTATGGATCCCAGTAGCCATAGCCATCTCTATATTTTAATCTTTCAGATTCGTATGGATATCTACCAAAAGTTCTGTAGTAATCGCTATATGAATAAACTTTTCCATTTCTTTCATAAAGGTCTTCATAGTAACCATCGTAATAGTCACCATAGTAACCATATCTTCTATAGTTTTCCATATCGTATGTGCCATAGCGACTTACATATTCATCAAAAGTATACCAATTGCCATTTCTGTAGTAAACTCTGTCACCATAGTAATAACCATCGTTGTATCTGCCATCATAATATCCCCAGTACTTATTGTTGTACATATCAGCTACATCGCTGTAAGCTGAATTAAATTCTGTTCTTGCAGCGTAGCTTGCGTTTGCAATTTGTCTTGAGTAATTATTTTTGAAAGCCTTGGCCTTGTCCATTGTGTATTCCAATGAAGCTGGTCTGTAATAACCATAGCGATAACCCCTATAGTATGGATAGTTTTTATCTGTTGATGGTTTTGTATCAGGCTTTGGTTCTGGCTTTGGTTCAGGCTTTGGTTGTGGTGCAACTCCAGCATTAGCCATGAAAAGACCAATTTCTGCCTTTAACAAAGCTTGTACACTTTGTAATTTTTCAGAGCTAGCATCTGATGATTGTACAAGTGCTTGAGCTTCATTAATAAGTTGTTGAAGTTTATCCTTGCCTGGTGCACTTGGATTTTCTTTAATAGCTTGTTCAGCTCTATTTATTGTAGCTCTTAAAGTTTCTTTTTCAGCTGTTGATCCTGGTGTTGGTGCTGGTTCAGCTGGCTTTGTGCCAGGTTTCATTGCGCCTTTAAATGTGTCAATAGCTCCTTGTAATGCAGTTTTAGCAGCATCTAATTTTTCTACAGTCATTCCTGCATTTTCTGCATTTGTAATTTCAGTATTTAAAGCATCAACATCAGTTTGTTTAACCCATTTTTCTGCTGGGTCAATATTTGTTCCATCTGTGGAAACCTTTGTAGCAGAGATTAAATCTCTAGCATCACGAATAAGTGCTGTCAACTCGATTTGAGCCTTAGCAAGTTCAGTAGTACTGTCATCTCCGCCTTCAGCAAATACGTTTAGTGGTAGCAAGGCTATTACCATTAGCACTGCTATCATTACACTAATTACTTTTTTCATATTATCCTCCTTTTGTTTATAAAAACTTGAGTCTCTTCCCAAGCATTATAAATATTTCTTACCTATATTATACACTAATATATAAATATTTCAATTAAAAACACACGCCATTTGAATAAATTTAACACAATTGTAACATTATCCAGGCGTGTGTGTATTAATTGAAGAATCTTCTAATTGTTGTTAGAAAGTCTGCTATTTTATTTAATCCGCTTTCTTTTGTTTTTAGAAATCCTAATTTTGTGTTGGCTCCAAAGAGTCTCAGGTTGTCAATTGCGTGATCAACTGAGTCTACTGTCTTGTTGCCCAGATTTGCAATGCCGTTTACAACTCCAACTACTCCTGTTGTTACAGTGTCGACAGCTTGTTCGGCTGAGTTTGTAATACCAACAGCCTTATCGGATACACTTGATACATTTGCTAAAATCTTTTTTATTTCAGGTTCGGAATCTTCCAATAGATTTGCAACGCTTATCGTGATGTCATCAACATTTGCAATTACTTGTGGCAATTGGTTTAGACTATCATCTATGTTTCTCTTGTTGTCTTCTGCAATTTTGTTGACCTGTGAAAGGGTCTTTGACAGCTTTACAAACATAATGCCTAGGGCTACAAGTGCAAAGGCACCTGCCAAAATTAAAATCCAAAGGAGTACATCCGTTACCATTACAGCTCCTAAAATCATTGTATCACTCCTTATTTAGTCTTTTTCTTTTCGTCTTCGACTTTTTCCTTTGCTTTTTCTGTTTTTTCTTTAGCATCTGCTACTTTTTCGTCAGCCTTATCTACTACGTCTTCAGCAGCGTCTAGAGCCTTGCTAGCTACTTCGTCCATTTTTTCCTTGGCGCCTTCAGCTAATTTTGCTTTTTCTTCGTTAATCTTTGTAACAGTTTTGTTGTAACCGTCTTTTACTTTTTCTTTTTGTTCGCCATAGAATTCTTTGATGTCTTCTCTGGTTTCTTCACCTGATTTTGGTGCAAACAAAACACCAGCAGCTCCTCCGATTGCTAGACCTGTTGTTAAACCAAGTACAACCTTTCCTGCGCTTTCCAAGAATTTCTTTCTTCTATCTTCTCTAACTTTTGCTTCAATCATGTCAACTATTTTCATAATTTTCCTCCTTGTGTTTTTGAAATATTTACGGCAGTTTCTCTGTCGTTATTTCTTATTTACCCCATTAAAATTTAATTTAAACAAGTAAAATTATCAAGCGTATTGATAAAAAAATATTTATTTCGATATTCGAACTTGATTTTTTCTTACATTTATATTATTATTACTTGAGAGGAGGAAGAGAAATGAAATTTTTAAAATCGGTTTCAAGATATATGAAACCTTATTGGGATAAATATATTATCGGTATTTTGTGGCTGATACTTATAGATACAACCGTTATTTATGTGCCACAAATTATGAGAAATTTCGCCAACGATTATCAAAACGGCGTCTTAACTAAAGACAAGCTAGAAACTTATGCCCTCTTGACTTTGGGCGCAGCCCTCTTGATGGCAATCGGCAGATATTTTTGGAGGGTTTGCCTCTTTGGTTCGGCCAGACGGATTGAATATGATATTCGTAGAGAGCTTTTTGAGCACTGGCTTAAAATGGACAGGGACTTTTACAACCACAACAAGGTTGGAGACCTCATGGCCTATGCCACCAACGACATAAATGCAATTCGCAACTTTACAGGCCAGGGCATTATGATGAGCGTGGACTCTTCATTCATGCTGATCTTTACTCTTGTAATGATGATTAGAACTTCTGGCCTCAGACTAACTGTACTTACTTTAATTCCTGTGCCTTTTTCTGCTGCCCTGATTATTTCCTATGGCGGTATGTTTTTTAAAATTTTTAAGGACAGGCAGGTCGCTTATGCGAAATTATCCGACACAACCACAGAAGCTTTTTCGGGCATCCAAGTTATCAAGGCCTTTGTTGAAGAGGACCACGCCAATGATAGGTTTGAAGAAGCCAATCAAAACTATTACGAGAAAAATGTCAATGTTATAAAGAAAACTACGTTTTTATTTCCACTTATGGTTTTGATGGCGGGCCTTAGCTATATGCTGGTAATTTATCTGGGCGCCCGTTATGTTATAAACGGGACCATCAGTCTGGGTGACTTTATCGCCCACTATTCTTATGTTGGCATTATCATGTGGCCAGCCAGGAGCCTCGGCATGATTATAAATATGATTCAACAAGGCAGCGTTGGTATGGAAAGGATTAAATCTATGCTCAAGATTGAACCCAAGATTAAGGAACCAGAAAATCCAATCGCCCTTCCAATGGATAATGCCAGCGTGGAATTTAAAAACGTCTCCTTTAAATATCCAACATCTAACAGATATGCCCTAAGAAATGTTTCCTTTAAGTTGGAAGATGGCAAGTCACTTGCTCTTGTGGGCAAGACTGGTTCATCCAAGTCGACAATTTTAAAATTAATTTTTAGAGAATACTTACCTGATGAAGGGGAAATTTTAATCGACGGCGTAAATGTAGCAGACTTGGATTTAAATATGCTGACAGAAAAAGCCGGCTATGTACCTCAAGACAACTTCCTCTTTAGTGAATCTATAGCTGAAAATATCGCCTTCGCCTTTGACGAGGAGATTGATCAAAAATATATAGAAGACGCCGCCAAGATGAGCGGAGTCTACAATGACGTCACCAGCTTTAAAAAAGGTTTCGACACCATCTTGGGCGAGAGGGGAGTCACCCTATCTGGCGGCCAAAAGCAAAGGGTTTCCATTGCTCGGGCCCTGATTAAAAATCCAAAACTCCTGGTCCTTGACGACAGTTTATCAGCTGTTGATACGGATACAGAAAAAGTAATCCTGGACCAAATTGCAAAATTGCAATCGACCATGATTATTGTGGCCCACAGGATTTCTACAATCAAAAACGCTGACGAGATTTTATTCTTAGAAGACGGGGCTATCAAAGAGCGCGGTAACCACGACCAGTTGGTTGAGCTTAACGGCGAATACAATCAAATGTATCAAAACCAACTCTTGGAAAGCGAAATGGAGGCATGGGATGAGTAAAACAGATAACAAAAATAAAAAAACCTTGATGCATCACCTCTTGAGCTTTGCAAGGCCATATGTAAAACCACTTATCTTGGCGCTTATCTTGGTCGCATTTTCAACAGTCCTCGAACTTGTAAACCCCTACCTGGTCAAGGTCGCCATCGACGATTATATCTCTGGCGATATTGTATCTATGGTCCAAGCGGAAGAGGCAAATGAAGATACAATTCCAATTAACGGGAAAAATTATCTCCGCGTCCATCCAAAAGAAAAATCCGCTTATAGCGAAGACACAGTTTTTTATACAATAGAAACCAAGGGCCAAGAACACACGCTACTTAAAAACGGTCAAGCCTATGAGGACATCGACCACGACGATTATCTGGACATAAGAAAGAGGGACAATGAAGCTATTATCAAAATTACTCTTTTATTTATCCTGGTAATCCTCTTGAACTTTGTCTTTACCTGGTGGTTTAACTTCCTCTTAGGGCAAACTGGATCCAAGATTATTTATGATATTAGAAAGCAAGTCTTTGACCATATCATTCGTCAATCTTCAGCTTTCTTTAACAAAAAACCAGTCGGCAGCCTGCTTACAAGGGTTACTTCCGATACGCAAAACCTATCTGAATTCTATTCAAACGTAATGGTAAGCTTTGTCGCAGACCTTGGAATCGTAATCGGCATTATGATCCTTATGCTAAAACTCAATTACAAGCTGGCCCTCATGTGCTTCTTGCTCCTGCCAGTTATAGTTGCAATTTCAATTTTCTTTAGAAATATTCAGTTCAAGGTCTTCCAAGTCGCCAGAGCCAAACTATCACGGATCAATTCAACTTTAAATGAATATTTAAGTGGCATGTCTGTTATTAGCATCTTTGGCAAGGAAGAAAAAATGGCCAGGAAGTTTGACGACCAAAACTCCGGCTACCTCAATGAAGTTTTAAAAAATGTTAGAAACCATGCCCTCTTTAGGCCGTCAATCGAAATCGTCCGCTCACTAGGCGAGGCATTTTTGATCTACTACGGAGGCGGTCAGGTTATCCAAGACAAAATCGAGTTTGGTACCCTCTTCCTCTTTATAACTTATCTAAAAAGGTTTTTCATGCCAATTATGGACATGGCAGAAAAATATAATATCCTGCAAATGGCCATGGCCTCTGTTGAAAAGATTGTAGATATCTTGGACACAGACACAGGCATCAAGGCCCTGCCTGAATACGATAAAAATAATATCCCTGCCGACCTGGGCGACATTGAGTTTAGAAATGTAAACTTCTCTTATATACCAGGCGAGCAAGTCTTAAAGGATATTTCCTTCAAGATTAAAAAAGGCGAATCAGTTGCCTTTGTTGGAGCAACAGGCGCCGGAAAATCTTCGATTTTATCACTACTTGCTAGATTTTGGGATATAGATTCGGGCTCAATTACAATTGATGGCGTGGACATTAGGACCATGGATCCAGCAGTTTTGAGAAAGCGTTTGGGCTTTGTCCTCCAAGATGTATTTTTATTCTCGGGCGATATCAAATACAATATCACCCTGGGCAAGGACTACTCCATTGACGAAATCAAAGACGCAGCCAAGCGCGTGCGTGCGGACGACTTTATTCAAAAACTCTCCGACGATTACGACACACGAGTCGAAGAACGCGGATCTACATTTTCAACTGGTGAACGCCAACTCCTGAGCTTTGCGCGGACCATTCTTAGGGATCCAGAAATCCTAATCCTCGACGAAGCAACAGCCAGCATCGATACAGAAACGGAACTCCTCATCCAAGAAGGCCTGCAAGAACTCATGAAAAATAGGACTACAATTGCAATCGCCCACAGACTATCGACCGTATCCGATATGGATAGGATTATAGTCATGAATAAGGGACGCATAGTCGAAGTCGGCAACCACCATGAACTCATGGAAAAACACGGCTATTACTACAGGCTCTATCAATTGCAATTAGACCAAGCCCAAGAAAAAGCCAAAGCTTAAGATAAATTAAAAAACCGTTTTACTTTCAACAGTAAAGCGGTTTTATTTTTTAAAATGAATTATTTTTTGTCTCCCGTAAAAATGGACCTCTGCTAAGACTTGTGGAAGAAAAACCACAAATTTTTATTGGAAAATACAAAATGCTAAAACTCAAAAAGCCTTTTACTTAATCAGGAGTAAAAGGCTTTGTTTTTTGAGATATTACTTAATATCATTATGTAAAATGCTTTACAATCCAAACAAAATTAGAATTAAAGAGTCCCTTTCAATTTTAAAGGTAAAGACGTCTTGTTTTGTATAAGACATAAAATCATTTTTTTATATAAAACAATTATCTCTTTAAATAATATAATAATTTATAAAATAAACAGAAAAAATTTTAAAAACCCTAGTTCTATTCAGCAATTGATAAAAATTATCAATCGCCCATTAGATGTATCTGTTTTTTGTGTTTTATCTTTTTAAGTATGATTATTGATGGTATGTATTGAATTTCAAAAAACTGCCCGTTTTGACAGCTTTGTTTTTTTGTATTTAGTTGTGTGAATCACTATGAGTGTGGTTAATAATTAAATTCAGAAATAAATTAAGAAAAAAGTTAGCAAAGAGATAATAGTATATTTTCAAGAATAGCAATTTTTTGTTTATAAAAATGCTATTTTGTAATTATAAAAAGCAAATAAAAAACCCTTTTACTTTTAAATGTAAAGCATTTTTCTTCTTTAAAATAATAATTTCATTTTTAAGCAGTTTTAAATTTTTATGAGACAATTTTATTTTCAAAAATAACAAGAGTTTATAAAAAATAAAAGCAAAAAATTAAAGGACAGCATTCTATTCAGCAATTGATAAAAGTTGTCATTTGCCCATTAGGTGTGTTTGTTTTTGTGCTTTATCTTTTAAGCATGATTATTGATGGTACGATATGAGTAAAATTGAGAATTAATCTAAAATATTGAATTTCAAAAAGCTGCCCCTTTGGACAGCTTTGTCTTTTTGTATTTAGTTATGTGAATCACAAGGTTAAAACTTTTCTAAATCGATTATCTTGTTCGTTATTGAAAGCGGGCTTTTTCTATGCGTTATGATAATTACAATCTTGCCTTGGTCGCCAAGCTTTTTTATGTTTTGCACAATTTTATCCTCAGTTTCATTGTCAAGAGCCGACGTAAACTCATCAAGTATGATTAAGTCCTTGTCGCTGTAAAGAGCGCGTGCAAGTGCGATTCTTTGTTTTTCACCACCACTTAAATTTGCTCCCTTCGTTGCAAGCTCATAGTTGAGCTTTCCGTCTTTTTTCTCGACAAGATTTGAAAGTTCGCTCTCCCTCAAAACATTTTCGTCGACAACTTCATTGTCAAATTGAATATTTCGAAGAATTGTATCTCTGAAAATAAAGGGCTCCTGCTCAACAAGCGAAAGATTGTCATAGTAGCTCGAGCGATTGATTTTTCTGAGCTCAGTATCATTCACAATGACCTCCCCGGTATACGTGTCCCAAATTTTGAGGATAATATCTATAATCGTCGACTTACCAGAGCCCGACGGTCCAATGATGCCGACGATGTCTCCCTTTTCAAATTTGAAGTTCACGCTTTTAAGAACCGGCTTTTGGGAATCATACGAAAAAGACACGTCTTTAAACTCGATTGAATCAATACTCTGAATCTTCTCTCCACTCTCTTCTTCCATATCGTCCTCAAGAAAACTCAAAACTCTGTCGCTCATCCCGAGACTAACGTTTATACCCGTGTACCAATCCGAAAGATTTGTCATCGGCTCGTACAAAAAGTCAAGATATGAATAAAAAGCGAAGAGATAGCCAAGTGTAAGTTGTCCCTTTATAATTAAAATCGCACCCGAAATAAGCACAAGTATCGGAAGGAGCGCCTTTGTAAATCCGCCCACGCCGTAACTTACTGCGGTGTATTTTTTTATATCCTTTGCCGAATCCGTATATTCATTTATTGTGTTTTTAAAATTGTCGAGGAAAAATTTTTCCTTGCCGTTGATTTTTATCTGCAAAACTCCGTTCAAATATTCCTGTACGGTTTCGGAAACTCTTGTAAAAAGTCGTCTCTCTTTGTTCGATGCCGTTCTTATTTTTTTGTCTATTCTATGGAATGTGAACGTGTAAATCGGAACGATCAAAAGAGGTAAAATCGTGAGAATCGGACTCATATAAAACATCAAAACCACGACAATTCCAATTCTCAGCACGTTTAAAATGAGCATGGGAAAACCGATTGAAATGTCGTACGAAAGAATTGACGTGTCGTGCAGAATTCTGTTAGTAAAATCCTCGTCATTCTCTTTGAAAAATTTTACATTCTTTTTTAGCGCAGCTTGGAGCATAATCGTTCTGAAATAGTTCAAATACTCCGTACTGTACATATGCCATATGTAGTTTTGCGTCGAGTTTAAAGTCGCATCTAAAAGTCCGATTATGATTAAAAGTGCTCCGAATTTTAAAATTTCGGCAATAGGCGCACTCACAGTTACCATATTGACAAGCTTTCCGATGAAAAATGGCATTATAGAGCCGATTAATATCGAAGCTGCGCAAAGTACTACGAGCCAAAATCGCCTTTTTCTAAAAGGTCCTATGTAGCCCAAAAGCTTTCTATATTTTTTAACCATCTTGCCCCCCTTGTATATAAATATTATAACACATTTCGCTCTCGTTTTCTCACATTTCTAACAAAGAACCCTTTTACTCCTAATAAATTAAAAGGATTTTATTTTTTAAGATAAATAATTCTATTTTCAACTTAAACAACTAAGAACTTGAACCCAACAATAATAAAAAGAGAAAAATAAAAATAGACTGTATATTTTTGCTCATGTTGTGCTTCCCAACACATATTACACAGTCAAAAAAAGATGGATCAGCTCCATCTTTTAATCTTACATATTTTTATTCAAAGGCGAAGGGGATTTTTACTTCCACGCCCCGGTATCTTATCTTGAGTGTTTTTACTAGAGTGATTTCATCTGCCCTATTGTCGATGGCTGTTACCAGTGAACGCATCATGCTTCTTAAGTATCTCCTATTGGCTTCGTTATTTTTAAAATCCTTATCAAAAATCGCCTGGTCTCTTAGGTTATCAGAAAACAAATTTTCGTCTTTAAATTCTGGGCACTTGAAGTCTCCATTCATATAAGTCGAATTGGCCAAGGCATTGGCGTCTGCCCTTATTATTCTTAGCTCGTCTTCTGAGATCTGGTAGTCCATTTCTTCTGCTACTAGTTCTTGGATCATATTTTTTTGTTTGATGTTATTAAAAAGTCCAAACAAAAATAGGACTAGGACTATATAAATTAAAGTTTTTACTAGTGGTTTGGCCATATGAACATCCCATCTAAGGCAATTATAGCCTCTCTATCCCCGAGTTCTATCCTCAAAAAGTTGTGATATTTTGTAGGATTTTCAGAGTGTTTCTGTCTATAAGGTGTAATTGGATTTGTCGCCATATTGAAATCAGTCAGCGATTTTGGATTGACAAAATTTTTCAGCTGAATTCCGTGCATGTCCGCATAGACTTGGCTTTTTTCATTCCTATCCACCAAGAGCTCTACTTCTAAAAACCTTCTAGACTTGAAGAATACTGTGAAGTTTAAAGCCAAGAGGATAATAATTATTGGTAGGAAAAAAGCATCTACTCTTGTAAATTTTTTATTTTCCATAAGTCCCTCCCAAATATTTCCTGCCTACAGCTTATCATATATGATCGCTCTTCGTCAAATATATGTGCTAAAGCTACTTGTCGTATTTGGCCCCCCGCATGGTTTTTTCTGCCCGATAAATGGCCTCCACCAGGACCAGGCTGGCCATGTGGTGGAGCATTGTCATCTTGCTTAGGGAAATCTTTTTGTATGACTTTATCATATCGTGGTCAAAGCCGTAAGAGCCTCCTATAATAAAGGTGAGCGTCTGTCCGATATTTTCGTTTTTTTCTATAAGATCCGTAAATTCATCTGTCGTAAACATTTTACCGTCTGCGTCCAGAATATAAATTTCCCCCTTGGCCCGGCTTAATGCGGCCTCGGTTTCCTTGGTCAGTTTTTCTGGCAGATTGCTTTCGTCGGATTTTAAGCTGACTTCCTTGAGCTCAATCAAGTCTATTTTTTGGTAGACGGAAGATCTTTTTATTAGATCATTTATAATTACTCGATATTCTTTGGGGATTTTTCCCGTGGCAATAATCTCTATCATAATTCTATCAGCTCTCCTATAGCATCCCTATGGGAAATGCAAATTGGCAAGTCAATGCCTGCATCTGTCAACATGTTTTTAACCGTCATCAGGGCCAAGACCTCGTTGTTGTTGTCGTGTGACAAGTGACAAAGGACGATTTGCTTGGTCTTTTTGTCTATATTTTTTATTAAAAATTCTGCGCAGGCTACATTTGATAAATGGCCCTCGGTACTTGCAATCCTTCTCTTCAAATGCAGTGGATAAGGCCCATACTCCAACATATTTAAATCATGGTTGGCTTCTATAAAAAACAAGGTCGACCCCTTGGTGGCTTCCATCGCCTCCTCGCTTACAAAACCCGTATCCGTTATAATGGAAATTTTTTTGTTGCCGTAAATTGCAAAACCAATCGGGTCGATGGCATCGTGGCTAGTGGCGAAGGGTTTTATAAATAAATCCTTAATTGTAAACTCCCCTTCAATAAATCTACGGTTGTGCTTGCCAATGTCCTTGATCGTCGTGGCTGCCGCTCCGTGGGTCTTGGCCGTGGCGTAGATTGGTATGTCGTGCCGCCTGCTGATTACACCAGCTCCGCAGATGTGGTCGGCGTGTTCGTGGGTTATTAAAATAGCGTCAATATCGTCGATATTAACGCCTATCATAGCCAAGCGACTGGCGGTCTGCTTGCCGTTTAGGCCGCAGTCGACTAAAATTTTTGTATCCTTGTATTCAATATATTGCACGTTACCAGTGGACCCACTTTGTAATGAACAAAATTTCATAAAATCTCCTATTCTATTCTATAATTATGATTCGCCCATTGTCCAAACTTACACGTAGGGCAAGTTTGGCATCGCCGCTTAAAACCTTGTCTGGGTTGTTGATATAAGGGATTTCGCTGGGGTCAAATGAATAGCAGTATTCAACGCCCGTCACCGTTCGTCCAGCCACACCCGTCATGTCAATTAGTTTTAAGAGCTTTCTCTTGGGATATTTAATTTCTAAATTATTTTTTACGCTGTCAACTCTGGCAAAGGACCGCCTGTCCATACTGACGACCCCGTTTTCATTTAAAACCAAATTTATATAAGCAAACTCCAAAATGAGATTGGTCTTGGGATCGACTTGTTCAAATTCCAAGTTAAACCTATCGTACTTGTTGTCGGAATTGGTCAGGCGCAGATTTTCTTCGCCGAATTTTTCTTTTAAAAAAGCCTTGCCGGCTTCCTCGGCCTCCTCAACAGTTTTTATCAGTTTGCCCTCAGGCTTTGGCGTATTTGTATAGCGGATATTTTTCCCCTGCATAAGGTCGACCCTCATGTCCCCTTGGCTAAAAGTTTTCAGCTCTTCTGTCCCACTAATAGTCGGCTTGTCGAAAAAAATCTCCTTGATTTCATCGTCTGTATAGACCTTGTAAACCAAACTCTTGCCTTCAAAAGTGGCTGGCTTTGGAATCTCAGCATCCAAATAAATATCGTGACCCTTTAAAATTTCGGCCAAGTCAAAGTCTTCATAGGCTGAGTGCTGGCGCTTGTACAGCATAGCCCCAAGAAAAATATTTAAAACAATAAAAACATATATCAGTTGTGTTTTAGCTCTTGCCCAGTCCATATCTACCTCGTACTCATTGTGGATAAGATGGCCCTGGTCTTGTCAGACTCGGCCTCCGTATAAATCAAAAAGGGATCACTGTTGTCCTTAAAGGCATTCCTATAATCGCTCGCATCTGCCCCCACGAAAAGTGAATCCGCTTTCTTCAAATACTTTGAGCTGTAATAAAAGCTCGTGACCTTGCCCCCAGAAATATTAACTGTAATTGGCAGGCCATTTGAAGCGAAAAACGGTAGGCTGGAATTGGCCAGATAAATCAGGGTGTTGTCCTCTGATTCATAAAGGCTTACTATCCTATAATTTGAAAAATTTACCGGAACTTTTTTTATAAAAGCCCTCAGCACTTTTAAAGTCTCATGCAAATTGGGTTTGACATCCACTTGCGGATCAACGGACAAATAATGTATGTCCCCATTTTCAAAAATTCTGAGTGACTCATCATTACTTGCATATAGATAGGAATCGTCTTCACGAATCTCAGCAACTTCCCTTTTTAAAAAGCCATTTGCTATTTGATGCCTATCGTCTGCAATATATGAGTCGACTGGATTTACAATATCAGCGTAAGAATCCACGCCCACGATTTTTGTAGGCATAAATCTTTCGTCCACTTCTACATATTTTTCGTCATTGTTAAGAGGCATAGCCAAGCTGTACTTGGATGCAAATTCAAAAACGCCCTTGTCCGTTTGCAAGAGAATTTTCCCTTCGTTTGATATAAAAGCCCTGTCATAACTTTCGAATTCAAGCTTGGGGAGCTTTTCTTTGAAGCAAGCAAAGAGCATGCCCACAGGCACGTCATAGGCAGAGATAATTAAAAAGCCCTGGTCCTTTAAGTCAGTCGAAACCAATTCATCGCCTATCCTTGTCGGATTTACTCCGACCAAAGACGAAACGATAAGGGAATTTATCTCCTTGTTTGGGATTTCTCTCAAAAGTTCGCGGTTTGGATTTACCATGTACATGCGCTTGTAGCAAATAATTTCCGTTTCGTCCACGTCGATGGTCTCAAGAGTCACCTCTGGCTTGTCGAAAATCAGTTTGTAGGACAAAAACACGGATAGGATAACCAGTAAAACTAAAAATAAAGTCTTATGCCTCTCCATCCTTATCCTCCCTTTCAAAAGAAATCGTAAAGATAGAGCCCTTGGCAACTTCACTTTCCAAGCTGATATCGCCCTTCATGGCGTCGACCATTTCCTTGGCTATGGCAAGGCCCAAACCTGTGCCACCCATGGCCCGCGACCTGGATTTTTCGACCCGGTAAAATCTTTCAAAAATTCTGGCCTGGTCTTTTTTGGCAATACCCATGCCGTTGTCCTTGACAGAAATATAATTCTTTCTACCGTCAGTCCAAGTTCCAACATTTATAATTCCACCTGATGGAGTGTACTTAACTGCATTTGAAATTAAATTTATAACCACTTGCAGCAAATCTTCTTCGTTAGCAAATGAATGCAAGTCCTCTGTAAAATCTGTATAAAGGGCTTGATTTTTATCAGCAATTGCCATCTTCATCCGCTCTGCAGCAGACTTGGCAATGTCTGTAAGGTTAACCAGCTTAAGCTCTTTTTCCTCTGACGAATATTCCAGGGTTGTGAGAGTCAAAAGATCAGAAACAATGTGGGCCATCCGATCTGATTCTTGGTCGATGACCTCCAAGAAATTCATCTTGGTCTCCTCGTCGACGGGATATTTCATGAGGGTTTCCGCGTAAGATTTGATGGAAGTGATCGGAGTTTTTAATTCGTGGCTAACATTGGCCACAAATTCCCTTCTCATTTCTTCCAGCTTACGCTCCTTGGTCATATCTTGGTAGACAACAATAACGCCGCCAACATTTAAGTTACGGTCTTCAAAAGGTGCGTAAATAAATCTATAACTCTTGTTGTGGAGTTTAATGTCGCCTTCGCCTTCCAGGGAAAATGGATTTGCAAAGTTAATTGAGCTAAGGCCCATATCAGCGAGTCTCAGATCCAAATTTTTAGGTTCGACGTCAAGTGGCTGGTCAAAGAGTTCGCGGGCCCGGTCGTTTAAGTGAATTATTTTTCTGTTGGAGTCAATAGCCACAACCCCTTCGATCATTTGGTTAAAGATGGTATCCAACTTGGCCCTTTCAATCTCCGTCCGCTCAATATTGCGTTTGAGTTCGGCCGCCAAATAGTTAAACATATCTGCGAAACGACCCATCTCGTCGTTTGATTTTACCTTTATACGCTCGTCAAAATTGCCCTCACTCATGCTCTTGGCAACCTCTGTCGCCTTTACAATGGGGCTGGTAATTCCGTTTGAAATAATAAAGGAAAGTACAATTGTGATCCCTAAGGCAATTAAACCTGAGTCAAGCATAATCCTGTTGGCCCGGGTGATGGTGTTTGAAATATTTGAAAGGTCCATAACAGAATAGACCAGGCCCTTGACGTTTGAGCTCTCGTTTACAATAGGAATGACCAAGTGGGCCTCCCTGTGGGTATCCGTTTCTATAACATCAAAAACCTTCTCACCCAAATAACCCCTCTTTATTAAAGCGGGGTTAAGTTTCTCAATAGTATATACATTTGTGCCCTGCAGGTCGATTGCATCTGCAGTTTTTGACGCAAGGATATTTTCAAAATCCTCGCTGCCTATGATGTAAATATCTTCATCATTTTGAAAACCCCGATCGCTAATGACGGTTTGCAACCACCTTTGATTGGGATCTAATATGTCATCTTGAAAGGAAAATCCAGTAGTAATTAAAGAATTAATTTGATTTGTTACATTGTCCTTCTTCTCTTCTATCAAAGAAGCTTCCAGCCTGCCGGTGATTGACGATGCAACCACCAAAAGCACAGCCAAAACCAAGAGAAAATAAACGGCAACAAACCTCCACTTGATCGATTTCATCCTAGCCTCCGAAGTAGTAGCCGGCCCCTCTTTTTGTAATTATATACTTGTAGGAACCTTCATCTGCTTCGTCTTCAATTTTTTGACGGAGACGCCTAATAGTAACGTCAACTGTCCTGATGTCACCATAGTATTCGTAGCCCCAAACATCTTGCAAAAGTTGCTCGCGGGTGAAAACTTGGTTGGGACTTTCAGATAAATATTTCAAGAGCTCGTACTCACGCATGGTGAGATTTACTGGCTGGCCATTTTTTCTGACCTCATACTTGCCAGTGTCGATTACAAGCTCACCAAAAACGCGCTCGTCATCCATAACCTCTTCGGTCACAGAAAGCCTACGCAAATTGGCCTTGACCCTAGCAATAAGCTCTCTCATTGAATAAGGTTTTACAATGTAGTCATCGGCTCCAAGCTCCAGGCCCAGAACCTTGTCCACTTCCTCTTCCTTAGCTGTAAGCATAATAATAGGGAAGAAATATTTTTTTCTAAGTTCCTTTAGAACTTCAAAACCGTCGATACCTGGCATCATAACATCCAAGAGCATTAGATCGCAAGCTTTCTTGTCCACTTCCTTGAGGGCTTCATACCCATCTGCAAGTGCGACTACCTCATAGCCCTCTTTTTCTAAATTGAATTTCACTATATCGGTAATAACTTTCTCGTCGTCAACGCAGTAAATTAAATTAGCCATTGATCCTCCTTTGTAAAATCTGTTTACGTCTTCAAATAGCTTATAAGTAAAAATATCTATTGGCGCGAATGAGAGGGATCGAACCCCCAACCTTTCCCGTCGGAGGGGAACGCTCTATCCAATTGAGCTACATTCGCTTGCCAGGCTAATAAAAATATGGCGTGCTTGAGAGGAATCGAACCCCCGACCTACGCCTTAGGAGGGCGCCGCTCTATCCAACTGAGCTACAAGCACATACATATCTACAGGATATTATACCATTTACCCTGCAAAAAATCAAATACAGGAAAAAGTGACCGGCCAATTGTTTTGAAAAAATAAATGCATTTTTTATTTAAAAGTGAGCGAACGCAAGTTTTGAAAAAATATTTACATTTGTATTTTAAGAATGAAGGGCAAGGACTTTTAAGAAAATAATTGCGTTTTTAATTTGAAAGTAAATGGTCAGGTCTTTTTAAATTCTTTTTGCTTTTCAAAATTAAAATAAGATGCCTGACCTTTTGGAAAAATAATTTCGATTTTTATTTAAAAGTTAGCGTACCCGATTTTCGAAAAAATAATTACGTTTTTATTTTAAGAATGATTAGCTGAATATCATTGAAAAATTTTATCATTTGCCAGACTAGAAGAAATCAGATAGATATTTTTGCAACATAAAAGTTTACAGCTAATGGTCTTTAAAAATTAAAAACGAACAGCTAAAAACTCTTGAATAATAATGGTTAAATTCTAAATGTTATACATTTTTTTACTTTTAAATAATAAAAGCAAGGTAATATTTGCCTTTAAATTTCTTTGAAAAAAAATTATCTGTAAGAATTTTTTTAAAACATGACCAGATAAATTTAACTAACAAAAAACTCCCAGTCCATTAAATGAACTTGGGAGCTTGTATTAGTTTTATTTAGTTTTTATTTTTTCTATTGCAACTCTTTCAATTAGGCCGGCCCGCATCTCTACAATTGCTATATCATAGCCTTGGTATTCGTAGGTCTCGCCTTCTTTAATTTCTTTGCCTTCCCTCTTGCTGAGCTCATAGATTAAACCGCCAAGGGTGTTTTGCTTGGTGTCCAAATCGATGCCGTAGAGTTCTTTGAGGTCAAAGAAATTTATACCGGCGGAAATGCTTCCGTCCTTGTCAGATTTCTTATAGGATTTCACTGTAAAGAATTTCAAAACTACAAAGACCAAGACGATTGATACTGTTCCCAATAGGATTTCCGTCATATTGTCAGCATAGACCAGCATCTTACGAGCGATAACATAGAGGACAAGGGTCAGGATGGATTCGTTTTGGTGGTTTATAATCATGGCCACCAATTCCAAGCCAACGACCAGCATAAGAGTATGCTTTATAAATTCTGAAAATATTGCGTATGAATATGCGCTATCCGTGGACTTTACATAAAGGACTATATACCCGAGGACATCTGGTATCCCGCCGATAACAGCCACCAGTACTATAAGGCTGATGACGATTTCCACGGCGTGGGCTGCTTTTCTGGTAAATGAATTTATATCTGGCTTCATAATTCCCTCCAATGTCTGTTCTTGAATTTATTATAACATAAAACTCCTTTAAATTATACAAAGGGTCATAAAAATTATTTCAAAAACTTCAACAATTGTCCCATAGACATCGCCAGTTAAGCCGCCGAGTTTTCTATAAATCGGTATTAACAAAATACAAATGATCCCTGTTGTGTAGAGAATTCGAATTCCCATCCATGAATTAAAATAAAAAGCAAAGGCAAGGGTGCAGATAAAAGCAAGAGTGGCCGGCCACTTTTTGGTGCAAGAATGAAAATAAGCGGCGAGGCCCGTGTCCTTGGCTGTCTTTATATAGGTCAAAAAAAATCCTGCCAGGGCGCGGGCAAAAACTGGGGCCAGAAAAATGCCCCAAGGATTTGGTCCAATTAGACTTGCGATTGCGTAGTACTTAAAGGCAAGAGCAAGAACGATGGCCATAACTCCAAAGGCGCCTATGTGGGAATCGTCCATAATCTTTAAGGTCTCTTCTCGATTTTTCCGTGCGGAAAATCCGTCAACTGTGTCCGACAGGCCGTCAAAGTGGAGTCCGCCAGTTATGAGAATCCAGGCCAGTAAAATCATTAGACTAATGTTTACATTCGTCTGAGCAAGAACTCTTTCTACAAAGTAAAGGACTACGCCAATGGCCCCGCCAACTATCGGAAAAAACAAGAGCGAGAATTTAATATTTTTCTCGTCCCATTCGATATTTATTGGCAAGTAAAATCTGGTTAAAAATTGAAAGGCAACTATGATTCCCTGGAGAAATTTCATTTGAGTCTCACCTCATAGCCCATGACGATTAGATAGGCCCGGTCGCAAATCTCCGCCACCCGGCGGTTGACTCGGCCGACTATGTCCCGATAAGACCTGGCGACCTTGTTTTCAGGCACAATGGCAGATCCCACTTCGTTGGTCACGAGGACCAGGTTTTTATTTTTTTCGCGGATTTCGTAAATCAAATTCGCAATTTCCAAATAGGCCTTGTCTTCAATTTTTTTAATCAAATCTGCCGTCAAGTCCTCCTCGTCCTTGGACAAGTCGTACATAATATTGCTAATTAAAATGGTCATGCAGTCCAAAAGATAATTGGCCTCGGTCCCCAGAGCCTTGTGGAGGTCGGTGTAGCCCTCGTAGGTCCGCCAATTTTGATTGCGGCTTTCCCTGTGAAGCTTGACCCGGTTTTCCATTTCATCATCCGCCACTATTGATGTAGCTATATAGCAAACGTCGTCTGTGTGGGCGTAAAGGCTCTCGGCAAAATCGCTTTTGCCCGACCGCGCGCCCCCTGTTACAATCGTAATCATTGGTCCTCCCTTATATCGTAAAGGACGTCGTCAATATAAACGTCGTCCCACCTGCCCATGTTTTCCAGGGCGTAAATGCCAGAGTCAATCATCTTTATCATGAGCGGACAGCCTGTCCCCTCGCCCAAACGCATGGACAAAAACAGGGGCGGATTGACGCCTAAAAAATCCGTTAGAATTTTCATTTGCCTTTCGGCAGACATGTGAGATGGAATAAGATAATCTTTTACATTAACATTTAATTTGACGGCTGCGGCTGCGGCAACTGCGGAAATAAATCCGTCGATTATAATTGGTTTTTGCTCGTAGGCTGCCTTTAAAAACACGCCTACAAGACCGCCAATGTCGTAACCGCCAACAGTCCTAAGTATTTCAAAAACATCCTTATTATATAAGTCGTATTTTTCTATTGCCTGATCAATGACCCTTATTTTTTTCCTGTAGCCTTCGTCGTCCAGGCCGCCACCCAGGCCCACAGTCATATTTGCTGGCAGGTCAAAGAGTGCGGCCATTATTGCAGATGAGGTTGTGGTGTTTCCTATGCCAAGCTCCCCAGTTCCATAAATATCTGCAGGATACTTGTCGACCATTTCAAAGCCAGTTGTAATTGCTTGAAAGAGTTCCTCCATGGTCATGGCAGGTTCTGTGGCAAAGTTTTTGGTCTCAGGATTTATTCGCCTCTTTTCAACTACAACTTCAGATAATTTTTTAATTTCATTTTCATTTCTAGTTCCCAAGTCGACTACAATGAGTTGCATATCAGCGTCCCTACACAGGGAAGCACAGCCGGTCTTCCCCCTCATCATGGACATGACGAGTTGTGATGTCAAATCAGGATAGCCAGATGAAATTCCTTCAGCGATTACTCCATTGTCGCTAGCCATGCAAATCAGTACGCGTTTTTTGATGGACGGTATCCCTCTTCCTTGAATGTTTGCAATTTTTATTGTGGTCTTTTCCAGGTCTCCCAAACTCCCAAGAGGATGGGCAATTGAATTCCATTCTTTATTTGCCAAATCTGATTTTTCAACTGGCCTAATGCCCTCAATTATTTTTTCAATTTTTTCTTGCACGGTAGTCCTCCATCTTTTTCGCGACTTCCTCTAGGCTGTATCCGTCTTCTATGTTTCTCTTAATTACAATTGGCAGTGCACCAAAGTCCAAGGCCGCCTGAATTTTTTCATCAATTCCAGACCCGTCTCCGCTGTCCTTGGTGACCAGGTAATCAGCCTTAATCATGCCCAGCATGGCCATATTCATATCATAAGTAAAGGGTCCGACCATGGCGATGATGTCGTTGATTTTTACTCCAATTTCTGTCAGAGCTTTTACAGAGGCGACCGTCGGCAAAATCCTGAAGACAAAGCGGTTTTCGCCACGTACTGCAAAAAATTCGTCCGCCCTCTTGGACCCAGTTGTAAACAAAAAATTTCCTTTTAATTTTTTTATGATTTCAAAAGAATCCTCATAAGATTTTGCATAAATAATCCTCTGGTCCTCAACCCTTCTGCCAGCTCGAACAAATCTCAAGAGGGGGATAGCCAAACGCTCGCTCATCATGGCAAGACTTTCGGAAATTCTGGTCGCAAAGGGATGAGTCAGGTCGACAATTAAATTTATGTCGTGAGCTTTTACAAAATCTGGAATTGTTTCACGCAAAACCGGGCCCACCAAAACTCTGGCGTCGTCTGGCAAAAATTCTCTGCCCTCATCCGTGGCAACGGTTATTAAAATGTCCTCGTAAGTCCCCAAGAGGTCTAAGAGCTCTCGGGTCTCATGAGTTCCCCCCGCTATCCAAATCATAAGTTCCTGTAACCCCTTGGCGTAATCATCTTGCCATTGGCAACAAAGGTTTCTGAGTTCCCGACGATTACGATTGTCTTCATATCCACTGTCTCGTAGTCGATGTCATCCAAAGTCGTAATCGTGGTTTCAGTTCCCGGTCTACCAGAGTCCTTAACAATGCCAACTGGTGTTGATCCCTTTTGATATTTTTTAATCAGATCAAAGGCATTTTTCAAATGGTCCTTCCTGGTCTTTGAGCGCGGATTGTAAAGGGCGATTACAAAATCGCCTTGGGCAGCCAGGTCCACCCTCTTCATGATTAAATCATAAGGGGTTAGCAAATCTGACAGGGAAATTGTCGCAATGTCGTGCATAATTGGCGCACCCAAATCTGCGGCTGCAGAAAATTGTGCGCTAACACCGGGCACAACGACGACTTCAACGCCTGCCTTTCTCTCTTCGACCAGTTCATAAATCGGACCAGCCATGCCGTAGAGTCCGGCGTCGCCAGTTGAAATAATAGAAACATTTTTGCCCTCAAGTGCAATATCAATGGCCTGATTACAGCGTTCGATTTCACCTGTCATCCCAGTTGAAAAAGTTTCCCTGTCGCCAATCAAGTCTTCGATATATTCCAAATATGGTTTGTAGCCAACTAGGGCCTGGGAATCTTCAATTGCGTGGACAGCCTCTGGAGTCATCCTCTCACGGCCACCTGGGCCAATTCCAATTACATATAATTTCATCTTTCACCTCAAATATATTTTCTTGCCAGCGAAACGGTAACCCCATTTTCACTGTATTTGTCTACTAATAATTCATCTGCGCCAAGCATGGCCGACCTGGACGAAACAGCGTCCACTCCTGTGGTCTGGGCCACAAAGTCGCTGGTCTTAAAGTCCCCTTGAACTTTTAAAAGCGTTTCCGAATCATAGGTTATAAATTTTCTGTTGAAAAAATTCGCCAACTCAACTATGCCTGCCTCATCTTTTTTTAAATCGATAGACCTAAACTCTGCAATGGATTTCATAGAAATTTTTGCGATTTCAAAGGCATTTTTAACGGCCAAATAAATTTCTTCAAAAGTTTTCCCCCGTTTGCAACCCACGCCTACGTAAATGTCGAGGGGCCTGAGATAGGTTACTGGCAAGTCGGTCTCTATAAAATAATCGCCAACGACCAGAGCTGCCTGGGCTTTTTCTATGTCTTTTGTGATAAACTCGTAAGGATATTTCAAAGACGTATTGGTCGAATAATAAAGGTCCTTGCCCTCGACAACCCTGCCCATGACAGCGGCAATTGTCGACAGGTCTTCTATAATCAAATTATTTTCCTTGGCGAAAATATCGATAGCCGGGACGTTTAAAACATCGGATGCAGTCGTGATAACTGGTGTCGCTCCAATACGGTCGGCAATTCTCTTGGCAACTTCATTTGCCCCTCCCAAGTGGCCGGATAATAAGGAAATTACAAAATTTCCTCCTTCGTCAATGACGATCACAGCCGGGTCAACATCCTTGGACTTAATATAGGGAGCGATGTAGCGGACTGCAATCCCAGTCGCAGAAATAAAGACAATGTTTTTGTAGTCCCTCATGATCTGCGCCATCATGGGTTTTATTTTTTTGTCCTTGTTGTAAAAATAATCTCCGGCCAAGCGAATTTTGTTGGCCAGGTTTTTCCCGCCCTCTGTAAAAAATATGACGGCTAAATTATTTTTTGCCATCTCTGTATCCAGTTGTAAATGACGGGTCATAGAGCTTGGAGTATTCGAAATCAGTGTCCAAGAAATCTCCCACCAGAATTTGCGCCTGGCGATTTATGTCCGCGTCCTTAACTTTTTCTGCAATGTCAGCCAGTGTCCCTTTGACAATTTTTTCATCCGGCCAAGAAGCCCTGTACACTACTGCAATCGGCGTATCCTTGTCGTAGGCGGTCAAGAGTTCGTCCACGACTTCTGAAATTTTTTGGACTGATAAAAATATAGCCATGGATGCCCTGTGGGAGGCAAGTTTTTTTAATTCTTCCTTTTCAGGCACAGGTGTCCGGCCGGAAATCCTGGTTAAAATAATCGTTTGACTTACGCCTGGCAGGGTCATTTCTTTTTTGACCGCAGCATTTGCAGCAACAAAAGATGAAACGCCAGGGACCACTTCATAGGAAATATTTTCCCTGTCCAGTTCTCTCATCTGCTCGCCAATGGCCCCGTAAATGCTTGGGTCGCCTGTGTGCAAGCGGACAACGACCTTGCCTGCCTTGTGGGCGGCCAGCATTACTTCCATAACTTCGCCCAGATGCATGGTGGCTGAATCGTAAAACTCTGCGTTTTCTTTACAAAATTTCAAATGGTCTGGCGTAACCAAACTGCCAGCGTAGATGACCACGTCAGCCCTTTCAAGTAAGTCCCGGCCGCGGATTGTAATTAGATCAACAGCGCCCGGTCCTGCTCCAACAAAATAAATCATTTTACACCTCTTAATATAAAAATGGGGTTGTTGCCCCTCATCATTCCAATTTTATCGACCTTAGAGCTTTGAATTAAATTTATCTCCACGTCTTTAAACAAGTCCTTCATTGCCGCCTGGGCTTGGCCAACATTTTTTAAAAGAATAAAGCTCATGGCCAAAACTCCGCCCGGCCTTAGTCTGTCGTGAGAAATTTTTATTAATTCTTCCAGCTTGCCACGAGACCCACCAATAAAAATCCTATCGAAATCTTGATCTGGAATTCCCTCGGGCGCCATGGCTTGGATGACGTCTACCTTCACGCCAAACTTGTCTGCATTTTCTTTTATGAGTCTTACGCCCTCGTCCACGCACTCAATGGCAGTGGCCTTGGCACCGCGCATGGCCGCTTCAATTGTAATCGACCCCGTGCCTGCGCCTATGTCCAAAAAGTCCTGGCCCTCCTCTATATCAAGGGCGTCCATAATGAAGACACGGACCTCGCGTTTGGTCATGGGGACTTCGCCCCTTATAAATAATTCGTCATCTATTGCTCGCATAAAACCACCACACAAACTGCCAATGGACTTGGCTCTTGGCCAGTCTCCCCTAGGTCAAATTCTTCTATCAACTCGTCTTCATAGGACAGATTATAGCCTGCGAAAACCTTGCCCCTCTTGCCCAATTTAAATAATTCTTGGGAAATTCTGTTAGGAGTCATTTCCTTATCAGTCAAAAAAACCGTGTCCCGATTTATATTTTTTAAATCAAAATCGCGTCCGTGAAGGCTGACCAAATCCATGTCATGCCAGGACTTTTTAATGGCAGCCGCCATACACTGAATGGATGAAATGCCTGGATAAATTTTACCAAGGACCCCCATCTTTTTTATATATTCGCTAATCCCGTAAAACATTGGATCGCCTGAGGCCAAGACAAGAGCATTGTCGCTTTTATAATTATCGACTTCCTTTAATGTTTTTATTTCAATAATGTCAGGCCTAATATGACTTAGGCTTTCCTTGACCCGCTTAAAGGCCAAAACTTTTTCATAAGTTTTGATGGCCTCCAAGACCTGGCCGGTAATTAAATTTATATTACCAGGTCCAACTCCTGCCACATCAATCATCGACAAGGCCTCCTTCCATAGAATATATATAGACCCTGATATTTAAATCTGGATCCTTCAAATATCTTTTAATCCGCGCCTCGGCCCCCCTTTGCATTTCGATAATGGCTTCCTTGTAGCCAGATTCGACGCAAAGATTCATGGCCTCCTCGGCTGTGTTTAAAGATAAAACTTTCATAATAAAATCTCTGGGAGCTCCCAACAAAAATAAATAAAAGGCAAAGGCCTCCATGCGGGTGTCGCAATTTTTGCTGTGGGTGTTAAAAATCCCCAGCGACAATTTGGAAAACTTTCCAATATGGCCCAACAAAGTTATGTTTCTAAAGCCAGCCTGGTAGGCATATTTCAAAGCGTCGCCAATATAATTTGACATCTGCACATGAGGAATATCCAGCTTATAGGCCGCCTGCATCTTCTCCCCGTAATTGCCGGGTACCAGGAGAATATTGTCAGTCCCATGTTCTTCCTTGACCACATTTACTTCCAGCTCAATGGTCTTTAACAAGGCATCTTCGCTCATGGGATGTACGATTCCAGTTGAACCGATAATGGAAATCCCTCCCACAATGCCCAGATTGGAATTGTAAGTCCTCTTGCCGACCTCTTCTCCGTCTGGAACGAAGATAATAATTTCGTAATTATCATCCGAGACAGATTGAACAGCTTGCAAAATCATTTTCTTGGGCACGGGATTAATAGCCTTCTCGCCAATTTCTCCGTACAAGCCTTTTTTAGTAATGGTCCCAATGCCCACTCCGCCGTCAATGGTCGTAGGGTTTTGAGTTTTGCGGATTTTTGCGTAGATTAAAATCTTGTCCGTCACATCTGGGTCGTCGCCCGAATCTTTTCTGATAGCAGCGACCGCCCATTCGCCATCCATGTGGAGGTCCAAAACATCCAGGTCCACGTCAATGCCTGCCGGCGTTAAAATATTTATTTTTTCTCGATTTTCACCTTCCAGCAAAAGGGCTCCTGCATAGGCTGCGCCAGCTGCGCAAGTCCCTGTAGTATAACCCAAGCGAAGGCCGTTTTCATAAAGTTCCATTACTTGGTCGCGTAAATATCTTGGCGGTTGTTCTCGTAAAGGATGGCGTTAATAATCGAAGCTGCAACATTTGAACCGCCCTTTGTTCCCACGGTTGTAATTTGTGGAACGTCAACTTTTCTCAGCTCTTCTTTGGATTCGGCCGCCCCGACAAAACCAACTGGGACGCCGATTATAAATAGCGGATCGCACTTGCCCTCTCTGATGAGCTCGATCAAACGGAAGAGGGCTGTGGGCGCATTGCCAATGGCAAACATGCGGATGCCCCTTGCGACTGCCTCTTCAATTGCAATGAGGCTGCGAGTTGTTCCGCGTTCTTTGGCCTTGGCTGCCAAGTCCTTGTCGCTAACCAATGTAATTATGTCGCAGGAAGCTGCAGCCAGGGCCGGCTTGTTGACCCCAGCGATTATCATATTGGTATCAGAATAAATGGTCCCGCCATTTTTGATGGCCTCCAGGGCTTTAGCTGAAAAATTATTTTTAAAAGAAATTATATGCCTGTAGTCCACGTCGCCTGTGGTGTGAATCATCCGCCTGGCAATCTGCAGGTCCAGGCCTTCAAAATTAACATCCTTGAGGGATTCGTCAATTATATCCATCGATTTATTTTCAATTTCCATTGGTTTTTGTATATACATATAGTCTCCTTTTTATTTTTATTATTTACCTTTTGCAAAGTCAATCAGTCTGTCCATCCAAGTGAGCGGATGGAAGTGGGCGAAAAATCCGTAAGCGTTTTTGTATTTGTAGCCGTCTTCCCATTTTCTATCTCTTCCTGGCTTGGAAATTTCAAAAATAGTCTTCTCGTCAGTATCAAAAATTCCCCGGTGGAATTCCCTGGCCCTTAAAATCTCGCCTGCTTTAGCAAAACCCAAGTCCTCTTTGACTTTGAGTTCGCAGTAGCCAAAATTTTGCAGGCGGTCAGTCATCTGAGCAGACCCTTTAAAAATTCCCACCATATTGTGGCCCTGGAATTTTTCCGCCAGGTACATGAGGCCTCCACCGTAGGCGATCAGCTTGCCGCCTACTTCCACATAAGATTTTATGGACTCCTTCATGTCAATATTCATCTCTAAGTCGGCGATAAAATCTTCTGGGTAGCCACCGCCAATCAAAATCAAATCAGCTTCTGGCAATTTTTTATCCTTGAGAGGTGAAAAGGGAATGAAGTTTTCTCTTCCCTCAAAATTATAAAAAAATGGAAAGGCCTGGTCGTGGGCGTAGGCGATTTTTATGTCCTTTAAATCATTGACATAATTTTTATTATCATCGTCAACTTTTATTTCCTGGCACTGGGCAATCCTATAGAGCTCGTCCATGTCCAAGTGGTGGGCGACCAGTTCGCTTGCCACCTCCAAGAGTTCCATGAAATTTCTCTGCTCATGAGGCAAAAGTAAGCCTTGGTTTTTGGATTTTATATTTAGCCTGTCGTCATAGGGCAGGTAGCCCAGAACCGCTATGCCAATATATTTTTCGACCTGGGTCTTCAAGAGCTCGTACATTTTTTGCGAGGTCTTGTTAAAGATTATCCCCTTGATTTGTCCGCCAGAAAAATCCACCATGCCCTTGATCTTGGGTATGGCCGTAAAGGATTCACCCTTGGGTTCGTAGACGATTACGACTGGCGTATTGGTCCGCTTTGAAAGATCGTAGCAGGAATACTCATAAGTATTTTGCAGGCCGTCAAAATATCCCATGACTCCTTCGATGATTTTAAAACTATCCTTGGCCAGAGCCCTTTTTATATCTTTTTCATCCATCAAAAACAAGTCTAGGTTTTCAGCCGGCCGGCCAGCCGCCTGTGACAAATAATCTGCGTCAATGTAGTCAGGTCCCACCTTGTAGCCGCGGACTTTTTCATCCCTGCCAATGGCCCGCAAAAGAGCCAGGGATATAAAGGTCTTGCCCGTGTTTGAAGATGGGGCTGCAATCATAAGTCTCCTATCCATTTATAATCTCCTTAAAAGCTTGAATGAGTTTTGTGTTTTTTTCACGGTCTTTAACGGCAACCCTAATAAAATTTCCCTCTAAGTTTCTATATGAAGAGCACTTGCGAACCAAGATCTTCCTCTTTAAAAATTCTTGGAAGACATCTTCTTCTCCACGGTCGCCCAAATTTATTAGTAAAAAATCTGCAGATGACTCATAGGTCTTTAAGCTTAATTTCTCAAGCTCGTCTATTAAAAATTCCCTTTCCTTTTTTATATAGGCCTTGGATTTTTCCCTGAAGTCTTGGTCCATAAAAATCTTTCCCATATTTTCCAAGAGGGCTCCCACCGACCAAGATGGGACGAGGCTTCTAAGTCTTTTGATGTTTTTCTCTGAGGAAAAAGCCATGCCAAGTCTGAGTCCAGGCAGGGAATAAAATTTTGTCGCCGCTTTTATCAAATAAATATCGTCGCCAATATAATCCATGGCCTTGTAATTCAGGTCTGCAAAGTCGTCAAAGGCCTGGTCCAGCATGAGATGGGCAGGAGATCCTTTAATTATTGTAATTAATTTCTCAAATTCATCTTTTCTTAAAGCCCGACCGTTGGGATTATTTGGATTTGTAAGAATAATAAGATCACCCTTTTTAAAGGCCAACTTTTCTAGTAATTCAAAGTCAAGAGTAAAATCGCTTTTTAAATTCACTGGCAAAAATTCTTTGCCGTAGACCCTTGCCCGAATTTCGTATTCAGAAAAAGACGGATCAAATACAATTATCCGCTCGTGTTCAAAGATAATCCGGTCAATAAGCTCAATGGCCCCGTTGCCCAGAGCGATTTTATTTTGGTCCACACCAAAGGCCTTAGAGATGTCTGCCATCAAAGACCTGTATTCTATGTCCGGATATCGCTCGATGGATTTTAAATTCTCCTCGATAATATCGTAGACATAGGCCGGCGGCCCAAGCGGATTTATATTGGAAGAAAAATCTAGAATGTCCCCGTCCTCGGCGTATTTAAAAATATTTGCCCCGTGGATCATGGTCTTATCTGTCATTTTTTTCTCTTCTTCCGATTATTAGTGACAAATAGTTTTCCTCTGCCAAAATTTCCTGGTCAGTCTCTGCAACTCTTTCATTGGCAGCGGAAATATTGGAAATATATTTGTATTCAAAGCCACCAGCCTTTAATTTTTTTATAATCTCTTCCTTAGAAGGGTTTTTAAAGGTCTTTAAAATCGCGACCGCATCAGCCGCTGATAAAATTTCCTCATTTACATCTTCGCAGAGGACAAAGGCCTCGCCCTTTTTAACAAGTGGCACAGACAGCCTGTTGGCCGCAGCCAAAAAGCTTGGCACGCCCGGGACAAATTCGATTTCCATGTCCCTGGCATAGTGAATTGTATTTACCAAAGTCGAGTAAACAGTCGCATCGCCAATAGTTACAAAGGCGCCCGATTTGCCGTCTGGAATTTCCTTTTCAATAATTTCAAAGGCCTTTTTATAATGGTCTTCGGTTACAAAGCCCATGGGAAAATCCAAGTAGACGATGCGCTTGCCATCTATAAAATCTCTGACCGTGTCCAGGGCCATGTTCTTGCCCTTGTTGTCGGGAGCAAAAATCACATGGGCCTCTTTGAGGGCCTCCACAGCCCAAAGGGTCAGATATTTTTTATCCCCTGGTCCGGTCCCAATTGCATAAAGTTTTTTCAATTCATAATCTCCTTTAAATTTGCATAATACATATCGCGGATGAATTCCTCTTCGCCTAGGCCAATAAGCTGGGCGTCGACTTTTATGCCTTCTCTTTCAAGAATGGACTTCCATGAGTCTTCGTCGTCACCTGCCATATCGTTTTTGGCGTGGTCACCTGCCACCAGCATGAGCGGACGGAGAATGACTTCTGTTATGCCAGCTTCTTTTACCCTTGGCAAAATATCTTTGATAGACCTTGAGCCTTCAACTGTGCCTACAAAAACCTTATCGTAACCGATCTTTCTAAAGGCCTCTTCAACTTCGCCGTAAACCCAGTCGACTTGGTGTTCAGTTCCGTGCCCCATAAAAATTATGGCCTTGTCCTTGGGTAAATTAATATTTTTTGCAAAAAATTCTATGTCTTCCTTGGTCTCTAAAAGTGGCTTGGCAACTTTGCCAAGGCCGATCCTCTCAATTTTTTCGTATTCAAAACCCCTTAGGATGTGGAGGGGCAAAATATATATTTCATCGCAAGTCTCTTTGAGCTTGGCGATAACTTCCTTTTCATTAAAAACAAATTCTCCGCGTTTTTCTAAAATCCTCTTGATAATACGGCTGGTAAAGGCCAATTCAGTTTGTCCGTCAAAATTTTCCTTTAAGTGGTCGTAAATTGGTCTAATGTTTTTTTCATAAGTGTCCTTGTGGCTGGTGCCAAAGGCTATTACAGCGAGTCCTTTCATCTCTTACCTCCAAATAATTAATAAAACCATGATAATCACAAAAATTATCTCACTAGTGATGGCCGCCCTGTTGGCCCTTGTAATGTCATTGCGGTTAATGGGCCTGCGGTCATTGCCTATATAGGGCTTGTTGTCCATGTGGCCAAAATATTGGCTGGGTCCTCCCAGGCGCACGCCCAGCATACCAGCCATGGCTGCCTCAGGATATCCTGCATTTGGCGACTTGTGCTTGCCGTGGTCTCTAATCATAATTTCATAGGAACCCCTGGCGTCGTAGCCCAAGAGATAAGCCGCGCAGACAAATAGGAGCCCGGTAATTCTGGCTGGGATAAAGTTGACCCAGTCGTCAAAAATTGCGGCCGCCTTGCCCAAGTATTCGTATTTTTCATTCCTGTAACCAATGGTCGAGTCCATGGTATTTACAAATTTGTAGACCATGCCGCCCACGGGTCCAAAAAACAATATATAAAAAAGTGGTGCGATTATTCCGTCGCTGGTGTTTTCGGCAACGGTTTCCACAGTGGCTCTGACAATTTTTTCTTCAGATAGATTTGCAGTGTCCCTGCCCACAATCATTGACAGCTGGTATCTGGCGTCTTCAAGTGATTTAAAAAGTGCAAGTCTAACTGCATTGGCGCATTTGATGAGCTCTCTGCCAGCTATGGCTGAGTAAATCAGATACAAAGAGAAAAGTTTGGCCCCTGTGTCATTAAGTAAAGAAAAAATTCCCATCAGGACCAAGATTGTCGCCAGCAAATTAAAAACGAGCATACAAAGGCCGGCCCAGAATAATCCTCTGTCCCCGCTTACGTGTGCTCGTACAAATTGCTCTTCCCTCCTAATAATCCGCCCCATAATCCTGATGGGATGGTAGTAATAGTTGGGATCACCTATTAAAAAATCCAATAAAACTGCAAAAACTAAAATCATTTTAAACCACTAATCCTCTTAATAAATTCCATATCCATATTATCTTCCAAAATCTTTTCAAGTTTGTCCAGTTCTAAATTGAGTTCGTCTTCACTTTGGTCCTCGTGGTTGGCGTGCTTGTCGTAATCGATCAGGCTGTCTTCATCCACCAGTTCAAAGTGCTCGTAGGGAATGAGGCCTATAACGGGAATGCCCGTTAGGTCTTCGATTTTTTCTATTCCAGACTCAAGTAGAGTCGGGTCTCCCCTAAATTTATTTATAACCAGGCCCTTGATCCTTGCCCTTTCATTTTCAGGAAGGAGCATGACCGTTCCATAAAGGGAAGCGAAAACTCCGCCCCGGTCAATGTCCGCCACCAAAATTACTGGCGCGTCAACCATCTCAGCCAGGCCCATATTGACTATGTCGTTGTCACGCAAATTAATTTCCGCCGGACTGCCCGCCCCTTCGATTACTATTATATCATTTTCTCCTTCAATTTGCTCGAAGACTTCCATAATATGGTCACGAAGTTTGACTTTAAAATCAAAATATTCACGGGCCTGCATGGCCTTGTACTTTTCTCCGTCGATTACAACCATGGACCCAGTGTTGGACCGAGGCATGAGAAGGACAGGATTCATCCTAACATCGGGCTTTAATCCTGCAGAAAAAGCCTGGAGTGCTTGGGCAGTTGAAATTAATCTGCCATCCTCAAGTGTATGGGCCTTTGAAGACATGTTTTGCGATTTAAATGGATAGGACTTATATCCATATTTTTTAAAATACCGGACCAGACCAGTCACCAGCAAGCTCTTGCCTGCTGATGAGGTCGTCCCCATTACCATTAACTTAGCCATTATTTGTAAAGATAATCAAAAATCATTTGATAGGCATCAACGTATTTTGAATTTGGCTTGTTGTGGAAGAGTCCGCGTGGCAAATAATAAACGTGGCCATTTGCAACTGCATCTACCTTGGCCCAAGCGTCGGTTGATGATAAATATTTTTCTACTGATTCTTTGGCGTAGTCTTCTGAATTCATGCATTGGATGAAAATATATTCTGGATTCATCTTTACAATATCTTCAATGCTGATGTCAACCCTTGGGCTGGCACCTTTTTTAACTTCGCCTCCCAAGCGGTTTTGTGTGCCCAAATCCTGTAGGATTGTGCCCAAGTCGCTTTGAGTATAATTGCCCTTAATACCCTTGGCAACTGGCATGATTGAGATGACTTGAGGCTTGTGGTCCCTGATTGGAACCTCTTCAATAATTTTTGATACGCCTTCAATAGTCTTTAGGGCCACATTGTCAAAGGCCTCTTGGTTATCGTTAAGTGAAGTGTAGATGTAAGCCCACTTTGCGTAGTCGCGAACGCCGTTAAAGGAAATGCCAATTAGGTCAATGCCAGCAGCCTTGGCAGCTTCTTCAATTGTTCCATAGCCATTTGAAGTCATAGCGCAGATAATTAAGTCTGGTTTTTCTGCAATAATTTTTTCCACATCCCAGTTTTTTCCGCTTGGTGATGTTACGATGACATTTTTGCCTTCGGTAATATCCTTGCCGCGTTGGAATTTATAAACTTCAACTGCATTGTCGCCGCCGATAATAAGATCGATTTTGCCTCCGAGTTCGTCATACATGGATGCGTATGAAGAATAAAAAACTGCAACTTTTTTCGGACGCTTTTTAACAGTTACTGATTCCCTGCCGGTATCGTCTGTAAAAGTCATAGTGTCTGCATCTTCTTGAATTTTTTCTAATTCTGCAATGGCGTCCTTGGCAAGTGTTGACTTTTTGTAAGCCTCATCAATTTTTTCTAATTCTGAGATAGCGTGGGCCTTGAAACCAGGCTCTTTAGTTTCGCTAGCCACATCAACCTTGTCATCTTGTGCATCTGTATTTTCATTTGCATCTGTCTTTTCACTAGTCTCTGCAGCCTTCTTATCTTCTCCTGCCTTATCATCCTTTGGACTTGTGCAACCCACAGCCAAAAGTCCTGCCATTAATAAAATAAGTAATTTCTTTTTCATAATTTCCTCCTGCCGGGAACCATAATCATCTGCCCATCGTGGTGGATAATCTCGGCATCAAGGGCAAAAATATCGCGGATATTCTCGCTGGTGATGACCTCTTCCCGTCTTCCTTCAAATAAAATATTTTTGTCCTTTATGGCAAAGAGATAATCTGAATATCTAATTGCCAAGTTTATATCGTGAAGGACAAGCAAGATGGTCGTACCGTATTCTTCCTTCATCCTCTCGATCAAATCCATAAGCTCTATCTGGTAGCTTATGTCCAAGTAAGTCGTGGGCTCGTCCAAGACCAATATCTCGGCCTGAGTTGCCATGGTCATGGCTATCCACGCCCGCTGGCGTTCTCCCCCCGACAAAGTCCTAAGGGCCCTATGTTCTAAGGCACTAAGGCCAGTAAATTCTATGGCCTCGTCAATAATTTCCTCGTCTTTTGCAGACAAGCCCCCCAGCATGGACCTGTATGGAAACCTGCCGTTGGCCACCAGCGTTCGCACGGTCGCATCTGTCGGCGACTTGTGAATCTGCGGCAAAAAGGCAATCTTCTTAGCCAGGTCCTTGGTGTCATAATCGTAAATGGACTTGTCCTTGTAAATAACTTTACCTTGAGCTGGCGGATTTTTCCTGGAAATCAGCCTGAGTAGTGACGATTTGCCAGACCCGTTTGGCCCGATAATGGTCGAAATCTTTCCCTTGGGCACGTCCATGGACAAATTTTCTATAATGGTCTTGGTCCCGTAATTAATTTTTATATCTTTAAATCCAAAATACATCTTAATGCCCCTTTCTGTACCTTTCTCTTAAGAGATAGAGGAAGAATGGTGCGCCCAAAAATGCCACGATAACGCTAACAGCAATCTCGCCTATAGGCAAAATTATTCGGCCGACCGCGTCTGATAAAATCACAAATGAATAGCCCAAGAGCATTGAGGCCAAAGATAATTTCCTATAGTCGTTGCCCACAAAAATCCGAGCTATGTGCGGTACAATTAAACCGACAAAGGAAATTAAACCTGCAATTGCAATGGCCGCCCCAGATAATAAAGATGAAACGATTATAATTAAAAATCTAAAGCGCTCTGTCTTTAGGCCAAGGGAGCTCGAAAGTTCATCGCCCAACATCAAAACGTTCATGTTATTTGACATCATAAGGGCAATTATAATGCTTATAATTATATAAGGACTAGCAAAGAAAACTTCTCCCCAGCCCAAGCCGTTTAAAGATCCAATTGTAAAGCCAAGTGTGCTAGCGAGTCTTTCTGGAAACATGGACCTTAGCATATTGTTAAAGGCCGTAAACATGGCGCCAACTGCCACACCCGAAAGAACTAATCGATTTGGATTTATCCCGTCGCTATAAGCTAATCGATAAATAAAAATCGTGGTCAAAAGTGCGCCGGCAATGGTCCCCACCGGCAAAAGATATGCGTAGGCAGGAAAGGCCATTAAAGTCAAGTGGCCCACAAAGCTTGCCCCATTGGTGACGCCGATTACAGAAGGTGAAGCCAAATTATTTCTCATAACTCCCTGCAAGAGGGCGCCCGAAAGGGCCAGGGCCATGCCGACTAAGCCGCCGCCAATAACCCTTGGCAGGCGGATTTTAAAAATTATCAAGTGCTCCATGGTCTCGTCGTGGACAAAAAGGCCCTTTAAGACCTGGCCAAAAGAATATTTCATTGAGCCCAGGGACAAACCGATTACGGTCGATGCCAGGGCGATTAATATAAAAATAAAAATGTATGAGTCTTTTTTCTTCAAGGCTCCTCCTAAAATTTCCAATAAAAAAACATGCTCTTACAGCATGTCAAAAGAACGCATAATCCCTAACCCAGATTATGCACTCATAGGGTATCCTGACTCTTTCTTCATCCTTTAGGCCGCCTTCCCACGATTGCGCAGTGGCCTTGGCCCTCGTCCAAAATACAGTAGAGGTAGCTGTAAGGTTTTTCCTTTTCCCCACAACTATTTTACCATTAACGGCCCTACTTTTCAAGATAAAAGACGCCTTGCCATGAATAATAATAATAATAATGGGTATAAGACAAGTGAGGTGATTAGATGAAAAGAAAAAACATATTAATAATTTTAACTTTACTTATGCTTGGTCTGACCTTATCTGCATGTGCGACCAAGGAAGAAGCCCTAATAGAAGACTTTATCAAGGACTACTACGCCTACATAGGCCGGGTAAAATCCGATGAATACCATGAATTGGCAGCCAAAGAATTGGCCTACGGGGACGAATCGGTCCTAAAAAAATACTTGGATGAAAAAACTGTAAAGATTTTAGTGGCGGATGGGAACTACCTAAACCCAGTTTACGAAAAACTTGACGCAGGCCTTGCCACAGTAAAGATGGAGGAGATCAAGCAAGACGAGGCTGGTGATTACAGAGTAAAATACCACCTGCACTTCTCCGACAACCACGAGTTAAAGGAAAGCCATGAATTAAGATTGGCCGTTGACGGCGACAAAATAATTATTAAATTCGGTTCGCTAGGACCAACCAAAGAGCTCATGGAAAATTTAATCAAATAAAAAATAGACGCAAGGAATTATTTTTCCCTGCGTCTTTTATATTGTAAGTTCGTAATAGCATTCGTAAGCATTCGAAGACATAAGCTTAAAGCCAAGTCGCATCAAAAGTTTTCTGGACCTGACATTGTTGGTATAAGACCGGGCGCAAAAATTTTTGACCCCGTACTCGTCAATCATGTAATCCATAATAGCGACCAAGGCCTCTGTCATGAGCCCTTGCCCCCAGCATTCCTGGCTCATGGCGTAGCCGATGGAAATAAAATCCTTCTTGTACTTGTCCCAATCAAAGTCAATGCAGCCGACCGCATGGCCGTCGTACTCCATACAGTAGACGGTCCCAAACTCATGAAACATTTTTAGAAATTGCCTGGAATCATCCAGGGACTTGTGGTGGGTCCAGCCAGCCATCTCACCCACGCCAGGCACAGAGGCAAAGGCGTAGAGGTCCTCTAGATCATCCGGCCTCCAACTTCTTAAAACCAACCTTTCAGTTTTTATTTCCTTAAGCTTAATGCACACGTACGCCTCCTAAAATCTGGAAATTTTTCCTCTTTTCGTGTATAATTATAACATAATTGTTTAAGCATTAACAATATAAGGAGGAACAATGGATAATTTATTTTTAAGCTCTGCCGAAGTTACAGAGCGTTCAAGACAAATCGGGATAAAAAAAGCCAACAACAAGGCTAGGACAACCAGGTCACTCGCCTTTATGGCAGGCATGTTTATAGCCCTGGGTGGAATTACAAATACAGTTGCAAACATCGTTTTATCTCCTGGCATTGGCCCATTCCTAGGAGCCTTTATGTTTGCCCTTGGACTCATGCTAGTCCTAGTTGCAGGTGGAGAACTCTTTACCGGAAATATTCTCCTCTACGGAGCCTATTTATCAAAGGACATCAGCCTAAAGCAACTAGCCACCAACTGGGGCAGAGTCTACCTGTGGAACTTTATCGGTGCTTTATGTTTTTCAGCTGTAACTCATCTTACAAAATTAAACCCAGCTATTGTTGAATCAATCACAGCAGCCTCAGCTGGCAAATTGGAACTAACTATAATCCAATGCCTGGCCGGAGGATTTTTATGTAACATCCTCGTCTGCCTAGGGGTCTGGGTATCATTCTCAGCCAACGACGGGGCATCCAAATTTGTATTAATGGCCATGCCAATCATAGCCTTTATACTATTAAAATACGAACATAGCGTGGCAAATATGTTCTACTTCTCATTCACAGCCATCGAATCAGGCATTGACTTTGTGGGAGTTCTAAAAAATATGATCCCAGTTACTGTTGGAAATATTTTGGGCGGGATGTTTATTGCATTCATTTACCACCACGCTTATAAGAAGTAAAATATTTACAGTTAAAATCGCGGCTTTTCGCAGTGTTCGACTTTTTCGTCACTGCGGCGTAGGCACAACTACGCCTCATTCCTAAAAAGTCTCAAGCTACGAAAATCCATCGATTTTTCCTTGTAAATATAGGTTAAGAGGTTGTTATTTTTACAATCTCTTTTTTATTTATTAAATTATAGGTCTACTGCATCTCATTCGCAAAATTTCTGCACTTCGCGAAATATTCCCGTTTCTCCTCGCAAATTTATACAGAAGAGTTTTATATAAGTATTTATTTTGTAAAAGAACAAAAAATAACGTGAAGCGTTTGTAGCGGCTGCCTTTATGGCAGCCATATTTTTTGTTCTTTAGGTAATTATATTTTTAAGAGATTGTTATTTTTACAATCTCTTTTTTATTTGTTAAATATAACCTGCTTCCTAAAAAATATATTTCACATCGAAGCCCTTGTCCAAGAGAAAAAAATTTTATTCGATTACTTAAATTAAATATATTTTTAGAGCTTTTAAATCAGTCTTTTTTAAGAATTCTTTTTACACATCAAATTTTTCAATTCCATAATATAAATATAATTTTATTTTCATTATTTTTTATAAACCAGCTTTTCATAAACATTGTTCACTTCTTTTCACTTTGTGCATACATATGATGATCCATCATCTCCAAATCAATTGATAATTCTTTTCAATTGATGTTGACTGTAACTTTTCTATTAACTTTTTTATTATTAACAGGCTTTTTTTACTTATAAATAATATAAACACATAAAAAAATGCCACGAAGAATTAAATAAAATAACCACTGGCATTTTTCTTTTACAACTTCCCCATGCACAAAAAAAGAGATTGCTTTCTACAATCTCTTCTTTTATTCTTTATTCTAAAATCTGTTTTTGAAATACTTATCTGCCTGATAGAGGGCGCCGACTGGGTTGTGGGCGAGTACCCGGTCTTTGGCAACAAGGGTTGTGACCAAGGCGTCTGAATACTTGGTAAAGAGCGAATCGTGGCCCACACACAGGCCGACTATAACGTTGAAGTCGGTCTTTTTGTCGTTGAAGTATTCCGCCTGGCCAATTGGATTGCACATGACTTCCTCAGTGCCCGGGCGAATTTTTTCTTCGTCTTTGATATCCAAAAATTCCTTGGGCACACCGCCCGACTTGCACATCATGGAGTGGACTTCGAAGCCGTTCTTGCGGAGGATATCTGCAAAGACCCTGGCCTCGTACTTGAGGCCAATGCAAAATGCGATTCCGATTTTTTTGAAATCATTCTTCCTGCAAAATCGCATAATCTCCTCGACTCTGGTGTCCTTGAGATAGCCTTCCTTTTCCGTTTGGCAAGCGGCCCTGGCAATCTTGTAATTCTCTTCGGTCTTATAAAGTTTTTTGATCTCTTCCATCCGCTCTTCGTCAACAGTTGGACAGCCTTTTGGAAAGACCCCTTCCTTGGAATAACATTTTTTGGATGGACACAAATCACAAATTAATTTATCTTCACTCATAAAATCCTCCTAATCTTCAATAGCAGAAATGTTGAACTGACTGCCATCGCCAATTGCTTCTCCTTCAATCGAGATCTTGTCACCGGCCTTTAAAAATGGCAGGCGGTTAGACTTGGCAATTCCTGCAATGTAAATGGTTTCGTCACCCTTGGCCTTAATGAAGTAGTTGGTGTTGCCCTCAACAGTGACCGGCACAATTTCTTCTATAATAATATTTCTCTTTTCAGTCTCTGCTGGCTCATGGTCACTCGCCACATAGGATTCGTTAAAGGCTTTTAGGGCTTCCTTGACCGTTTGGCCAGTGCGAACTGTTTGGTAATTTTGCGCATCTATAAAGGCAAAGGTCTTGATGAGCCCTGCGTTATCCTTAAGCGATAGGAAATAAGTTGGACGATTGTAAAGGTTGATGAGGATTGGGAAAGTCGCTGTGTAGCCCTTTTCTTGGACAGCGCCCTCCGCAGAATCCATGGCCGAGTGTTCGTCAGCCGATGAAAGCGGATAAAATTTTGCTTCCTTGGTCCTCATATTAATCAGAGCAAAGCCAATATTAGATTCGTCTTGCAAAACAGAAGTGATCCCCGTGTACATATAAATATCGTTACCAATTGATAGGTAGTTGTAACCGTCAGTTGGCTGGGTTACGCCCTTTTGCCCAATAAATTGGTTGATAAATCCGCGTTTCATCCTCCCGTTCCAGTTAAGCTGCCTCATAACCAAATTTGCAGAGTAAACCCTATCCACCCAATCAGGCACTTGACCAACTTCATAGCGGTTGGCATCACCAGTTACAGCGTCCACAACTATGACCGAATTGGAATCAAAAGCCCCAATGAGGCCTACAGTCGGCTTCAAGGTCGAAGCCACCCAGTAAGGATGGTCCTTGTCGTCAACTTCAAAATTTATTTCATCAATAATGGCAGTCGGATACTTAAACCTGATTAACCGCCTAATATTTCTTTGAAACTTATCCGAAAAAGAATACTTAATTGGCTGGGGCAATTTCACCATCATAACATCTTGGTCGGCCATGTCGACGGCAATATAATAAGGAATGCCCGAAGATTTATTTTGCAGCCACTTAATCAGGTCCGAATAAACCAAAGGCGTATTTCGCATTGGCTTGCCATTAACAGTTACCTGCGAATAAGCAGGATCAATGCTGTACTGGGAAACCAAGTCTCCCATCTCGCCCATCTTTCTGGACCCAAGTTTAACAGCCGTATCCCTATCGACCACTGGGATTTTTTCGAAGTCAACCTCAGCCACATCGTCCTTAAAGACCCCCTCTTGAAGCTCAAGCACTTTTGAATAAGACTTGGCGTGGAAAATCGGTGCCGACACAATTACCATAATGAAATATAGAGCCCAGATGCCGAGCAGAAATTTAAAAGTAAACTTCCCCGTTCTAAAGGACCTCCTAAAGCCCCGACTGCAGTAAATATTTATAAAAGTAGTAGTCACCAGGGCAATAATAGTTAAGGCTATATAAAACTCGCTGGCAAAAATATTTATAGGCGGCAAAACAAAATAATAATACAAAAAAGCAAAGACCAGGCTGCAGATGATAGCCTTGACCACACCAGTCTTGGACACTGGCCTAGGCGCCTCAGCCCCCTCCTTGTAATTATGTATCAAATCCTTCAAATTAACATTAATCTTCATATCAATACCTCCAAATAACTCTTACCCATTAAGAGCAATATTTAAAGTCATCTATTGTATGTATGAAAAATTTTACAAATGCCAAACATTAGGCTGTTATTTTGAAATTGCAAAAGCCTTTAAAGAATAAAATCACAAGGCCTTCTATTTTGAAAATAAAAAAAATTGGCACAGAATGTCAGGCCCGCCATCTTGCAAATTTAGCTTTTGTAAAAGGCCCAAGAATTGAAGTACTTACAAAATCAGCTGGCAAACTTTTTGTCAAAATTAAAGGCACAAAAAAATCTATAATGAACGAGTCATTATAGATTTTTTTAGCTAACAGTATTAAAGTCTTTAATCGTTTTGTCTTAACAAGAGGCCGAGCTCTTCTGCATTCATCTTTTTGATAGAGAAGAGTGATGAGAGCGGACCCATTATTGTGCCAATTGCAAATACAGCAACAAATATCATTGCAAGCGTTAAAACATTCGGTGCCAAGAATGGCATTTTGAAACTTTGACTAAACCAAGTTCCAAATAAAATTGAAATAATTAAGCCGAGTATACTTCCGCATGCAGCACCTGAAATATTTATGGTAAATATCTCCCACAAAATAATAGTCCTCAAATGCTTTTTGCTGGCTCCTAAAATTCTTAGGGTTGCAAATTCTCTCTTGCGTTCTTTAATTGTAATTGAATAAACAAGGGTGAGCACAAGGAAGACCAAGAGCCAAACAAGGGCGATTAAGATATAAACATATTTAATCATATCTTGGGTCGATGTACTTACTTCGTTCATCATGGATTGGGAGAGTAAGGGATAAACGCCTTGACCAGCAAATTCGCTCCTAATATTGTTTTGAATTTCAGCTGGGTCGACACCCTTATCAGCCTTAATCATTACACATGAAATCATATTTTCATGGTCCTTGTCTTCAAGATTAAGAATTTTTTCGTACTCCTTGGCGAGGCGTCTGGCTTCTTCAAAATTTACAAAAACTGTATTGTCAAAGCCCATTCCTGTCTTTGCCAGCCTGCCCCTAATAATAAATTCTTGGTTAAAGAATTTTACATGCTCATGCAAATCACCAACAATATTGTGGCCAACCAAGACCTCGCCCTTTTCTAAGGGGAGTTTCGCTTGGGTTGCTAGCCAGGGCTTTACTACGAAGTCTGTGTCCGAATCAAAGCCTATGACTTGAATCGGGAATGAACAGCAACCAGCAGAAAGGGTGGCAATAAATAATTGAGGAGTGGCAATTTCAACTCCATCTATTTTTCTAATTTTATCAACAACTGACTTGTCCAAGAAAAAGGTGTTGGGTTCTCCGCGAAGGATTGCGCCCCTGATTTTTGAATCGTAGCCTTCAGGCACCACAATAATATCTGCACCCATGCGGTTGGCAAGCGAATTCATACCATTTCTAAGTGACAAGATCAAAAAGCTGGATAAGAATAAAACAAGGGTTAAAATTGCTGTTAAAATTATAAGTGATGCGCTTCTTACGCTTTTATTTTGAATATTTTTAAAGGCGATTTGCTTGGAATTTAATTTCATAAGGCCACCTCATTTAATTTACCATCTGTCATTTCAAGAAGGCGAGACCCGTATTTTAATAAATCATTATCGTGGGTTACTATAATAATAGTCGTGCCTTTTTCATTGATTTCTTTTAGCATATCCATAATTTCAATTGTAGTTTTTGAATCCAAATCAGAAGTTGGTTCATCTGCGATTAAAATTTTGGGTTCATTCATGAGGGCCCTTGCAATTAAAACTCTTTTTAATTCACCACCTGACAGATTTTTGCAAAAATCATCTTGCAGGTCCAAGATGCCGCACATATCAAGGAGCATCCTGGCCCTTTCAATTCCATTTCCCTCACGCTTTTTAAAAAAGTAGGGAAGTCTGACATTGTCAAGGACATTTAGGGTTGGTAGGGTTCCAAGTGATTGGGGAACATAACCAATAAATTCGTTTCTATATCCACTTTTTTCTTCATCATCCATGGTGGAAAGACTTTTGCCTTCTACAAAGATATCTCCAGATGTAGGTTCAATAATTGCAGACAAAAGAGTAAGGAGTGTTGATTTCCCACTCCCACTTTTACCAATGATATTTATAAAATCTTTTTCACAAACATCAAAACTTACATCATCAATTGCAAAAAAATCTCTTTCACCGCGACTAAATGATTTGGATAGATTATTTACATTGATAAGATTCATTGCAAGGCCTATTTAAAATTGCAGCAACAATGCTAATAACGATATAAAGTCCAATCAAAATATAAAGCATAGGCATAGTTTTTGCCCTGCAAGCCATTTCAGGCTTCATGCAGCCGCCAATTAATTTTGCAGGCAATAAAATTGCATAGATACCAATTAATACATTGGAGATGGCTAAGGCAAAAAACATTTGTCTCTTGCAGCAGATAGCTGTGTAAATAAGACCAAGAACAGTCATAAGACCGCCAGCGCCTTTAATTGCTTGGCCCATCCAATGGCATTTCATAAATTTTCCATCTGCCATTGCAGGACATGTTGGAGCAATTGTGCCTGGTGTTAACATAATTAGAACACCTAATATTACAAATAGAATTCCGAAAATTTTATTTTTATTCATATTTACCTCCTAAGATTTTCAAGTTTGAGGGGCAAAACCCTCGAATAAATTATATATAATAGCCTTGGTAAAAGCTAATTAAAAATATCTATAGCAAGTTTTTAGCTATAGATATTTTTAATACAAATTTTATTTTGCATCCTTCAATGCATCGTTTACAGCTTCTTCGAAAGATTTAAATGTAACAGTTGCACCAGAGATAGCCTCAACATCTTCAATCTTGCCCTTTTCAATTAAAAGTTTTGGATATTCTTGAGAATTTTTAACTGCATCTTGGGCAATCTTATAAAGACCTTGGTTGGTTGCACCTTCTTTGGCCTTCCCATAATTTTCATCTTTTTCACTTCCATCAGCAAGTAAATTTTTTAAATTTGCTTCAACAATTTTTCCATCCTTAATAGTGATATCTGTTGTAACCTTGCCGCCCCATTCATCAACTTGGCTTTCACCGTGGTAGGTCCCGTCCTTGTATCCATCAGTGCTAGCACTGTTATCCTTATTGCCGCAGGCTGTTAATAATAAGGCAGCTGCAATTAATAATAAAGTTTTTTTCATATTAAACCTCCAAAATTGGTCTTTGTCTCTTTTGTTTTTCTTCTCTAGCAATTCTTCCATGTTCGAGATAAATTATTCTTTCTGCTTCCACACCAACCTCTTGGTCGTGGGTAACAACTATAATTGTTGATCCATTGTTATGGAGTCTTTCTAAAATGTCCAGAACTATTGTTTCATTCTTTTCGTCCAAATTTCCTGTTGGTTCGTCTGCTAGGATGAGGGAGGGGTGATTAATGAGAGCGCGGGCAATACAAACGCGTTGTTGTTCACCGCCTGAAAGTTGGTTGGGCAAGTGGTTGTACCTATCTTTTAATCCAACGCTTTCAAGAGCTTGCAAGGCCTCTTCCTTATCAACCATTGAGTGATAGTATTGGGCCATCATAACATTTTCCAAGGCTGTTAGATAGTTTACCAAGTGGAATTGTTGGAAGATAAGGCCAATCTTATCACGTCTAATCTCGGTCAATTCCTTTTGATTTAATTTTGAAATATCAATTCCTTCAAGCAAAACTTCACCGATAGAAGGCTTGTCCATACAACCAATGATATTCATCATTGTCGTCTTACCGCTGCCTGATGGACCCATGATTGAAACCCATTCACCTTTTTCTACATTTAAATTTATTTTATCAAGCGCTTTCAAATCGCCGTATATCTTTGAAATATCTTTTAATTCTAATATATTCATTATTCCCCCCTTAATACAAGTGCTGGATCAACTGCAGTTGCAGTTTTAACTGGTATGATGCAAGCCACAATTGTAATTACTATTGAAGCGATGATTGTAATTGGAACGAGGGCCCATAAAAAGTTTACGCTTCTTGCAAAGACGCGTCTGGAAACTTCGCTTGCAAATAAATACCCGAGCAAGGATCCCAGGGCTCCGCCCATTAGGCCAAGCAAAAATCCTTCGCCCAAGAAATCATAAATGATTGATTTATTTTGGGCACCCAAGGCTTTTTTAAGGCCGATTTCTTTTCTTCTTTCAGCGACAACAGCCATCATGGTTGTACTAACACAAATCATCATAATAAATAAAACAATGATTGTAACAATCCATACAAGGGCCTGGAGCTTTTCTAGGACCACGCCTTGAGATTCAGTAACCCTTTTAACAAGTCTGGCACTAACAGCGCTATCGATTTCGTTTATATTATCTGCAATTGCTTGCAACTCTTCGCTGTTTGCATCGATTGAACATTCGATAATATTGATATTTAAATCGCCCATAATGGACCTAATGTCCTCAATGGACATAAATATCAAATCTTCTTCTTTGCCGCCAGTTGTTACAATTGAAGAGACTGTAAAATCACTATCTCTCATTTCTTGTGAATTTTCCTTTGGAGTACTCAGTACGAAAGGGTCTCCAATTTTTAGGCCAAGTTTTTTTGAAATTTCATGGCCAATCATAACAGTTCTTTTTTCGCTAGGCCAATCACCATCGACCAACCAGAAGGGACTGTTCTTTTTTAAGCCATCAAAATTTGTGGCTGCAATAACAAAGGGCTGTTCATTTATCTTTGCGTTTTGATAAATATAGGGGGCAATGCCCACGAGTTTATCACCTGCAAGCTTTTTAATTTCATCAATGTGTTTATCGTCAATCTTATCATCCTGGGACTTTGGAATGACAATCATATTTGCCCCGTAACTTCTAAATTCCTTGCCCAATTGTCTAGGGATATCATAATAGATTGTAATAAGCCCTGATAGAATTGTTGCACCCATAGCAATGGCGAGAAGGGCAGTAAGCATACGGGCCTTTCTTCTTCCTATTGATGACTCAACCATCCTCCAAAAGAATTTTATATTTTTTGTTTTAGCCCTTTCCATGAAGCACCTCCGTTGGATTGAGTTTGAGCAAATATCTAATGGCTGGAATAGAACCCAAAATAATTACCAGTAAAATTAATATAATTACAATCGGTATTACCATTGGTGTTGGTGGAATGCCAGAACCAAAAACTGTTATACCAATTATTTGAGTGAGTCCAAGTCCAATGAAATAACCTACAGTTCCACCCATAATACCTGTGGTAATATTTTCAACCAAAATTCTTGTAATAATTCTTCTATTGTTGGCACCAATTGCTTTTTGCAAACCAATTTCAGCACGTCTTTCCATAACAGATGCTGTTACTAGATTGGAAATTGCAAGGGCAGAACCAATTAAACTGAGGGCGGTAATTAAAACCATTAATAAAGTTGTCTTATTTAAAATATCGCCTTCACTTTCTGCAACCTGCCTAATTGGCTTGGCAATTGAATCAGTCATAACCTCTTGAATTTGGTAGCAAATTGCACTTACATAAGCTGTGCAATACCAAACTTCCCATTCTTTAATGGTAAGAGACTTTGGATTTCTTGCGGCCTTCCTTGCCAAATCATTGTCAGGAGTTGTTAGAGCAGAAACTTCAACACGAGAAACAACATTTGATACTCCCTCCAATTCTTGGGCGACCTTTAAGGGAATATATATGTGTGAATCTTCATCACTGCCTGAATCGAAAATCCCTGCGATTTCAAATTCTTTTGTTGCAGCAGAACCTTCGATTTTAATTTTATCACCAAGTTTATAATTATTTCTAAGGGCAAAGACGGTACCAACCATGGCCTTATCTGTGTCGCCATCTTCAATCCATTCGCCTTCGATATTCCACCAAGTTTTTAATTTCCTCATACCAGTATCAAGTGATTCACCTGTTGGAAGGTCCATGTGATTGTAAAACCACGTGCCAACTACCCTTGTTGAATCTCCGCCAACTCTTGCATTGATATTTAAATACGGCGTGTAGTCAACAATATTAAAGGACCAGAAAATGGTTTTTATCATGCCAAGTTCATCTTCCTTTAAATAATTTTTTTGACTGTCTTCACCAATTCCATAAATATCATCAAGCATGGAAGACTCTTTGGGAACAACATTTATATTTGCCCCATAAGCCTTTAATTCTCTATTAACCTTGTCGCCGATGCCAAGCATGGTATTAAGCATGCCTGTTGAAAGGCATGTGCCAAGCATTACGACAAATGCAATCATGGCCATTTTTTTCTTCTGCCTGAAGATTGCACCCTTAATCATTCTAAAAAACATAAATCACCTACTTAAATACAAAGCTATTAGCATCAAGATCTTGCGTGCTGATTTTAATTTTTTCATCATGGACAATGTAAGGGATAGGGATTGGATTACAGCCACCCTTAAAACCAATTGTACCACGATTCATAACAACATCGCACAATTTACAAATAACATCATCGCCACGTTCATAATAACCAGATGGCCCGCAAATTTCGCAGGCATCGAGGACAACCCCATAAGAACCCTGGGATTTTTTAATTAGGAAAAATCTCATGTGAACTCCATCAGACGCTGTATATTGATAACGGTGGAGTCTCATATCCTCAAGTTCTGATAGGGGAACAATGATCATATCGTTTTCAATTACATATTCTTCGGGTTCTGAAAGCTCAATATCACGACCAGAATAAGCCCTTAGATAAGTCAAACTAAAAACATTAATTACAACTAAAACCAAGAAAAACTTTGCTAAATTCCTATTACATCTCATGTGGTATTTCTTTTTTCTGAGTTCAGCAGGATTTTTAAAAGTTTCTTTAACTTTAATATTATTCAAATATAAGATTATTGGTAGGATAATTAAAAAAATCATAAGACTAAAGCCGATGTAATTTGCGTGGTTTATTACCCAGGCAATTATGCTGAATAATTTTGCATTTCTTGGTATGAGATCAATTGCATATAATCTTTGAAGAATAATAAAAATTTGATTTATTCCCCAAATTAAAAAAGAAATCAGTAAAACTTCATCCCTATAATTTTGGTCAACCCGCCTAATAGTTTTAAAAATTGCAAGGCCCGATAAAAACATAAGAACAACTGCAAAAATATAACCGATAATTCTATATAAAACCATAGTAGAGACAGCAGATTCTCCATAATAAACAAAATTGTTTAGCTGGACAAAAATGGCTGGCATATAATAAAAAAATGACGCTATAATATACAAGGACAAAAAACCAACAAAAACATTTTTATAAACATTGGACTTTTCTTTTAGAAAATAAAATACAATAATTCCAATAAGAGCAATTACTATTGGGACCATTGACCAAAAAGATAGGGAGCTCCTGTTGACAAAATTTGGAATTTCTCTAAGAATTGAAGAAATAATTGCCGCAAGAGTGCCCATAAAGACTGTGCCAAAAATAATTTTATATTTGTTTTTGAAATTTTCTGTACTTAGATATCCAAGCGCCAGACCTATTATAAACGAGAATCCTATGCCCGCTTCCATTACTTTAATAAATATCTTTAACATAAAACCCTCCTATGTACAAGAAGGAAATGGCGCGAAGCCATTTCCAATCTTTTACCACTTTGGACCAGTCCATTCAAATTCTGACCATTCAATGATAATTGGTTCTGTCCAGAATCTTCCTGTTACACCTGTTTCTTTGTCAACGTGTAAGAGATAGTCGTTTCCTGGAGCAGAGATTTCGAATTTAACATTGTATGTTCCGAGACCTTCTTCAAATTTAATGTTTGCACCGTAGTGTGGACCGTCTGATGCGTTCATTGGCATGAAAGCAATTTCTTGAACCTTGTCTGAGCCCTTCTTTTGAATATAGGCTTTAACATTTAACCAAGGAACAAAGTCGCCTACACCATAACCAAGTGTTGCACCTTCATCTGTTGCTGTAATGTCAGCTTCGATGTGGCAGTCAGCTTCTTCTTTTGACAATGAATTGCCAGCTGGTTCCATGTCTACTGGTTGGAAGTAAACACCTGAAACTGCTAGAGGACCTGATTCTTGTTCATCACCAATTGGGAATTCTTCAAATCCTGCATCTTCACCAGGAGCTGCAACATCTTTTTTGTCTTCAGCCTTTGTGTCTTCAGTCTTTTTGTCTTCAACCTTAGCTGTTTTATCATCAGCTGGTTTTGATGACTGGCTGCATCCGTAGGTTACAAGCATCATGGATGCAACTACTAATACAAATAATTTTTTAACTTTTGAACTCATAATAAACCTCCTATTAGTTCTTATTTGCATAATCTCTTTCGAGTTCTGCTCTTTTAATTCTGTTACGTCTAGTTTGGACAATAACTGTTATAATAGTTATTATTAATAAAATAACTTGCGGTAACAAGGTTTCAACCCTATCATAAATTCCTAAAATCTCGATTGTAAATCCATTCATCCATGGAATTGTTGTTCTGCCAATAAGATCAGCTTCTTGGAATTCATAAACACCCTTTCCGATGAATGAAATACAAAGTACAAACATCAGTATTGAAGTAAAGGTGAAGAAGGGTTTTAATGGGAGTCTTACACTCATCTTTGTAATTAGTACATAGACAATTGCAAGTACAACTATTGCACAAGCCAAACCGCCCCACATATAAGTTGGGTTATTGGAAATGTTTTCTCTCATACCTTGGAAGAAAATAATCAATTCTGCACCTTCACGGGCAACTGCCAAGAAAGAGCTAAATACCAAAGCCATTGCACTGCCTTTTGTAATTGAGCTTTCAACTTTTGATTGGATGTAATGGTTCCAAACTTCCACTTCGGATTTTGATAACATCCAGTTGGATACGTAGAACAAAACAATAACTGCCAAGAACATTCCGCATCCTTCAAAAATTTCTTTACCCATACCGCTGCTGTCAGCACCGAATTTTTTAGCGATGATATTAAATATAATTGCAAGAATTATTGATGCCACAATACCTAAAAATGCACCGACATAAACACCTTTTACATATTTCAAATTATTTGTCTTTGTAAGGTATGCAACAAGGGCTGCAACAATCAGAATTGCTTCAAGACCTTCCCTTAAGGTTAGACCAAGTACACTGAAGAAAACTCCCCAGCCAGATGTGTTCTTGCCTCTCATTTTGTCTAAAGTCTTAGCATCTTCGTGTAGGTATCTAATCAATACCTCAACTTCATCTTTGACAACATCGATATCTTCGTTTAGACGCATGGATTTTCTTGCCAAATAAAATTGGTTTTCAACTGTTGAACCACGTTTGCCGGAAATTTGTGACATAACAATTTTTTCAAAACCTAACTTTTCATAAAATTTGAAATAGGCTTCGTTGATTTTGTCATAGCCTTTTTTACCAGCATCTGGGCCACCAGCTTCATAAATTTTAACGGCATCCCTTAAAATCACTTCCATGTCCTTGCTTACATCTTCCCAGTCCTTGTATTTTTTAGTTGCAAAGACAGATGTAATGGACATTAGAAAAACTAATGATATCACCAAAAAAATGGTTAATTTTTTCATAGTTCCTCCTTTCAAAAATATTTGGCAAATACAATTGCCATTAAAAAACAATAAGCAGCTATTCTTTAAATTAGCTGTTGCTAACATTATACTCTTCAATGATTTTAAAGTCAATACTTTTCCCTTGACATGCCAATAAAAAAGCAAATATTGTAATAAAAGTGATTCAAGTCACATCTGCTTGAAGGAGAAAGTGTTAATTTTAAAAGTAAGGAGTTTATAACTTTTAATTTTTAAATACATATAAATATTTTAAATTACAAATGAATTTTTATATAAACTAATTTTTTAAATCATAAAACTTCATAATAAAAAACACGCAGAAAGTTTTCGCAAGAGAAATTACAAAATTTGTTATAAAAAATATTTAGAAAAACCTGTAATTAATAAATAGTTTTAAAATTTATTAATTTATATTCTGCATATTTTTTTACAAAAAAGACACTGTGCTGCCCCTTTAAATCCAGCTACGTAAATAAAAAGGCAATACACTAAGGTCTATCATAAATTCCTTTTTGCTTGGATATTATTATTTTTTGTAAGGATTATATTTTAATAATTTTTCCTAAGCAAAATATCTTTGTCTTTTAAAATTTTTTCAATAAATTTTTGTAAACAGATTTTTTCCTAGATTAATAAAAAAATCTAAATACTGGCAATATTTGCTTCATATGCATTTGCATTTTTATTCAGCAAACATCTCGACCTGCGACCCATAGATCTTGGCAAAATCTCCATTGCTTTTAATCAAGCTATCAAAGTCTCCGTCCTCTACAATTTCTCCATCTCTCATAACTATAATCCTATCCACATATTTTATAGCTCCCAGCCTGTGGGTGACTATAACTTCTGTCTTATCTTTGGAATTTTCATAGAAGAAATCGTAAATTTCTTTTTCATTTATGGGATCAATAGCTGATGTGGGTTCGTCCAAGGTTATTAGGTCAGCTGGCTTGTTAAAGGCACGTAAGATCGCCAGTCTCTGCCACTGGCCTCCGGACATTTCTCGGCCGCCAAAATCTCTAGTCATCTGATCATCCATAGATAAATTGTCATCTTTTAAAAATTCTCTTATTTTTCTTTCACTATATATAATCTCTGTGTCAAAGGCTATATTTTCCCTTAGAGTCATGGCATAGGACGCAAAAAACTGATTGACTTGGCTGGTGCCATCATACATATCTCTTTCTCTAATATCCCTTGTAGACCTACCAGCATAAGTCACCTGGCCCTCGGTGGGCAGGAGTTCACCCGTTAAAAGGCGGACCAAAGTGGTCTTGCCCGACCCATTTATCCCGACAATGGCAATTTTTTCGCCAGGCTTTATGCTAAGGTTAATATTTTTGAGGGCATAGTCCTTGGCATTGGGATATTTAAAGGACATATTTTTAAATTCAATATCTCCATCTGGCTTTTCAAGACTTCCAAGCCTCTCGCCCATATTCATAAATTCAAAATAAGGCTGAACCATGGCGTCAAACTGCCTGCCATAATTTACCAGGGATAAAATAGCCAGGACTTGACCTTTTAAGTTATTAAAAGCCGCCAATGATCCACCAAAGCCTGCAAAAGTAATTTTCCTAATGGCCAGCAAATAGGCATTTATAGCCAGGGCCGAGGCGTCGGCATATAGGTTTAACGGAAAGAGCCCTAAGGACATTTTAAATATACCTGCCTCCTCATCTCTTACCATGTCCTTGTAAGCCTGACCTTGGTCTCGGTATTTATCCAAGAAAAATTCATCGGCATAGTTGGTCCTGGACTCAATAAATTGCGGGTTTCCACTTATGGCCTCATGGTCAAGTTTTTTTATCCTGGAAATCTCTAGCTTTCTATCCCGATTTTTCACCTTAAGCTTGGTCTCGTAGACCTGGGAAATTACAGTTGGCACAAGTGCGATCACAAGCCCTAAGCCTATATAAATATTTATAGAGGTCAAGATAAATACAAGTGACAGGCCAGATAGGCAAGTAAAAATGAGCTCCATAGTGGTTTGGGCCAGTCGAAATAGATTGGTTCCTGCAAAAATTGCCCTGTGGGCCCTCATATCAGACATGGGATTTAAGAGATTTTCACTGGAAATCCTGGCGACTTTGTCGTGGATTAGAATCTTTAATTTTCTCTCCAACCTTGGCATGCTTACAAAGGTTGAGTAAAAGCGAATATAAAAAATATTGTGCCAGCTAGCTATAAATAAGGCAAGGGCAAAGATTAATATCCGCTTAATATCGACCGCTTGGCCTGTTATTATCTTTGGAAATTCCTTAAAAAGCTCCATCATGGAGTAAGTATAGAGTATGGGCCCGGCAAATTTTATTAGCAAGGAAATTACCATCATAAAAAAGTCATAGGGCGAAGCCTTTAAAATTATTTTAATAGATTTGCCTGCGTTTTTCATAAGTACATCTCCTTTTGAGTATTGTATAAATCCCTGTAATAAGGCCTTTTCATCAAGTCCTCATGACTTCCCTTGGCGTAGATTTTGCCATCTTTCAATACTATAATCTCATCCATAAGCTTGGTCGCCCCCAGCCTGTGAGATATGAGTAGGGAGATTTTTCCTTCCAAGATTTCCAAATACTTACCGTACATTTTCGCTTCAGAAATTGGATCCAAAAGGGCATTTGGCTCATCCAATATATAGAGGCTGGCGTCTCTGTTTAGAGCTCTCATAATGCCCAGTCTTTGCCACTGACCACCAGACATGCTGACGGCGTCTTTGGAAATCGCAGAGAGGTCCGTGTCCTTGCCCTTTGGCAAAGAGGAAATAATTTCGTCTATGCCCAAAGCTTTCGCCAAGCCCTCATCGTATTTTAGCCCACCCTTAAAGTCTAAATTTTCTTTGAGACTGGCCGGGTAATGGTGAGAACTTTGAAAGACAAGGGCCATGGCGTCTTTTAAATCAGATTTTTTATAAGAAGAAATGTCCAAGCCATTTATCAAAATCTGACCAGAAGTGACCTCATATAGGCCCATCATAAGCTTGGTTATAGTTGACTTACCAGACCCATTTTCCCCTACAAGCCCATAGGACCCCTGGTCTAACTTAAAGGAAAGGCCTGACAAAACCTCCTTATCTGAATGAGGATAGGTGAAGTGGACGTCCTTAAACTCTATGGATTTTATAGTGTCCAAAGGCTTGTCCCCAGTCTTTTCTTCTGATAAGTCAAAAAATTTCATATAATTATTTTCTACAACTTTCGCTGACTTGTAGGAGAAAAAGTTTAGAATTAAGTCACTTACAGTAAGCTTGACCTTTATTAGCTGGTAAAAAAGCGATGTGAATAATCCTAAGCTAAAGCCTGGGGCATTTGGCCTGGCAAAGGTAAGTACATAAAAAATAATCAGACCGATAAAACCCAAATCATAGGCCATATCTCTGATAAAACGGCCCCGGCCCAGAGCCTTATTGGTTTGGGATGCAGAGGAAAATTCATCAGAAAATTTTTGGTTAAAAAACTCGCTAGTGGCAAAAACTTTTCTCTCGCTTAAATACTTGCTGTTGATAAGGACATTGGAAAAATAATTCGCCCTCCTCATATTAGACCTATAAGAAATCCAGATATCCCCAGCTTTTCTAAGGCTAAAGCCTTCAATGCTTATTAAAAGGCCAACTAGGGCTAAAAGCAGGATGGCAAAAAGATTATTATAGGTAAATAAAATAAAAAGTGTTCCAAGTATAATTATAAGATTTTTTATCATCAAAGCCTGACTGTCTATCAGCTTTTCCTTGTAAGAAGATTCGGACAAACACCCGTCATATAAATTTCTATTGTCTGGATTTTCCAAATCGGCTATAGAAATTTTTGTCCACTTATCTATCAAGTCCTCTTCATTTTTTGTCTGGAGGAGGCTATAATTTACCTTCGACATTCTTCTGTCGACAATCATTAAAATCCGCCTAAGACCGATGACGATTATAAAGGGAATAAAATATCTAAAAAATGCCCCTTGGCCAATGCCAACATCGATCAAGTCCCTGCGAAAGCCAATCATCAAAATCGACGATAGACCCAGCAAGGCATAAATTATGTATTTATAAATCCTAAAAGTTTTCTCCTTCATAAGCCCCCCTCTTTTATAATTATACTTTTAATTTAAGATTGTTTATATATGCTCATCAATAATTTTTCGCTTCCGCTTGCTTGTCAGTAATGTTACTTGCACGAATTCCATTGAGTTTCCAATAAAATAAATTCTATTTCTTATTTTTAACTTAATAATTTTTACAATATCAAATAAAAATTTAAAAAAATAATCATACACATTTATAATAGCATATAATATTGCTTTAGTCAAAAAAAGGACTGCCTACCGGCAATCCTTAAATAGATATATTCACAAAATAAATCTCTGGATAATCTAATACAAATAAATTACTTTGATAAAAACCTTCCAGAACAAAATAAATAAATTTTATACCAGAAATCTTGTAAAATTTAAAACTAATAAGATTATTGGACCATACCGATCCCTAGCTTTTAAATATCCCTTTCTAAATATAAGCTAGGTATAATCCTGTAAAATTCACTTAAGACAAAATTAATCCAAAATCCCAAGCCATTCTTCCTTTGAGATTCTATTAACTATCAAGTGTTCGACTTTTCCAGTCGCAGTCTTTTTATCAACCTCCCCAACTTTTTTAAGACCTAGTTTTTCTTGGAGGCGCTTAGATTGGAGATTGTAATCAAAATAGCCTGCATATATGTTATCAACCAGGTCATTTTCAAATACAAAGTCAAATAAAATTTTGGCAGCTTCTGGCATTAACCCTTGACCCCAATAATCCTTGGATAAAACGCAGCCCATATTGGCATTTCTCTTATCCTTATCTTCTGGCAAAGGATTTGCTTCATCCCTAAGATCAATCGATCCAATGACCTTGTTATTCTCCTTATAAACTATGGCAAAACACGTGCCAGACTTTAAAAACATTTGTATAACAGCCTTGGTTTGATCGATCGACTCGTGGTGGGGCCAACCAGCCATCTCGCCAACGCCTTCAACCCTTGCGTATTCAAAAAAATCTTCCGCATCGTCCATAGTCCATGGCCTTAAAATTAATCTCTCAGACTCAAATTTTTTATTTGTAAATTTCATAAAAGCATCCTCCTTTCAAAATCAAATCACTTTTCAAACTCAAAATGTTTTTCATAATCAAACTTCTTATTAAAATCAAATTACTTATTAAAAAAACACCTCACTAGGTGTTTAAATAAAATGGTGGGCCTTCGGGGATTTGAACCCAGGACCGACCGGTTATGAGCCGGGCGCTCTAACCGCTGAGCTAAAGGCCCCAATATATTATGGCAGGGGTAGCAGGACTCGAACCCACGACATTCGGTTTTGGAGACCGACGTTCTACCAACTGAACTATACCCCTACATGTTTAAATAAAAAATCTTTGTTTGTTTTTATATTTAATTATTCTAGATATTATATTCGCTCCAAACCACGACAAACGCGATTGCTTCAGAGCTTACGTATTTGAAATGCAATGTTTATAATTCTACATAATTTGTGAGGAAAAATTGATGAATTTTTGTAGGCTGAGACATTTTGACGAGTGAGGTGTACTCGCGTGTACACCGGAATGAGCAAAATGTCGAACACTGCAAAAAGTCGCAATTTTAACCACAAATTGGCAGGCCTTTCGCTTCTTCCTCGCAATCCTCGGCGCTCTAGGGCGAGCTGCACTTCGTTTGCTCCAAACCACGACACTACGTGTCGCTTCAGAGAAGGCATTTAAATTACTATATATAAAATTTTTTGATAAAAATAAATGGTGCCCAGAGCCTATCCTCTCAGGACTTCGTCTTTCGAGGCAGCCCTCTCGCTCCTCCCTCGCCTTGCTCGGCGCTCTAGGGCGAGCTGCACTTCGTTTGCTCCAAACCACGACACTACGTGTCGCTTCAGAGAAGGCATTTAAATTACTATATATAAAATTTTTTGATAAAAATAAATGGTGCCCAGAGCCGGAATCGAACCAGCGACACGTAGATTTTCAGTCTACTGCTCTACCGACTGAGCTATCTGGGCAAGTGTTAATTTTTATATTAAATTGTAAATGGCGGAGAAGGAGGGATTCGAACCCTCGCGCCGCTAAAATCACGACCTATACCCTTAGCAGGGGCACCTCTTCAACCGACTTGAGTACTTCTCCAAGGTTTAAATTATTTTGTGAATCTTGCGACACTTATGTCAAAAGAATTAACCGATAAAATCGATTTTAATGTTAATTTGGCGGAGAGGGTGGGATTCGAACCCACGCGGGCTTACACCCAAACGGTTTTCAAGACCGCCCCGTTATGACCGCTTCGGTACCTCTCCATAAATGGCTGGGGTAGCAGGACTCGAACCTACGAAATGCCAGAGTCAAAGTCTGGTGCCTTACCGACTTGGCTATACCCCAATATTGGTGGAGGAGAGTGGATTTGAACCACTGAAAGCTAAGCTAACGGATTTACAGTCCGTCCCCTTTGGCCAACTTGGGTACTCCTCCTAAAATAAGAGCTCTACCGATGATAGAGCTATTTAAAATGGAGCTGATGAGAGGACTTGAACCCCCAACCTACTGATTACAAGTCAGTTGCTCTACCGATTGAGCTACATCAGCATATATGATTAAATTGGCGACCCGGAACGGACTCGAACCGTCGACCTCCAGCGTGACAGGCTGGCATTCTAACCAACTGAACTACCGGGCCTTTGGTCAAAATCTACATCTTCTTTATGATATCATTATTTAATCTTTTTGTCAAGTTTGAATCAACTATGGTGGGCGGTATAGGGCTCGAACCTATGACCCCCTGCTTGTAAGGCAGATGCTCTCCCAACTGAGCTAACCGCCCATAGTATAAGATAAAATTGGTGACCCTACCGGGATTCGAACCCGGGATACCGCCGTGAAAGGGCGATGTCTTAACCGCTTGACCATAGGGCCTCAAAATCCTTTCGGAATTACATTAAAAAAATTGGTAGCGGCGAAGAGATTTGAACTCCTGACACTTCGGGTATGAACCGAATGCTCTAGCCAACTGAGCTACGCCGCCATAATGGATGTTCTCACAAGGCTTATTATAGAAGATAAGCATTGGTGCCGAGGACCGGAATCGAACCGGTACGGTGTTAACCACCGCAGGATTTTAAGTCCTGTGCGTCTGCCTGTTCCGCCACCCCGGCATTATTGGCGCTTGTGGTAGGGCTCGAACCTACAGCCTACCGGTTAACAGCCGGTTGCTCTACCGTTGAGCTACACAAGCTGGGTGAAATACTTATCTTTAGAATACATTAAAGAGGGGCATCTTAATGTCCCTCTTTAATTTCTTCTGTGCGGCTTTGACCTATTCTCCCGTGACGCTGCCGTCAGAGTACCTTCGGCGCTGTGAGGCTTAACTTCTGTGTTCGGCATGGGAACAGGTGGGGCCCTCACGCTAGTAAAACCGCGCTCCTATAAAACTATACCATAAACTACTTTAACCTTTATTTGGTCAAGTCTTCGGCACATTAGTACAACTTAGCTTAAAGTATTACTACTCTTACACCAATTGCCTATCAAACTCGTTTTCTTCAAGTTGCCTTATTCTTTACGATGGGAAATCTTATCTTAAGGGGGGCTTCGTGCTTAGATGCCTTCAGCTCTTATCCTGTCCAAACTTAGCTTCCGAGCTATGCCACTGGCGTGACAACTCGTGCACCATTGGTTTGTCCATCCCGGTCCTCTCGTACTAAGGACAGCTCCTTTCAAATTTCCTACGCCCACGACGGATAGGGACCGAACTGTCTCACGACGTTCTGAACCCAGCTCGCGTGCCTCTTTAATGGGCGAACAGCCCAACCCTTGGGACCTACTTCAGCCCCAGGATGAGACGAGCCGACATCGAGGTGCCAAACACCCCCGTCGATGTGAACTCTTGGGGGGTATAAGCCTGTTATCCCCAGGGTAGCTTTTATCCGTTGAGCGATGGCCCTTCCACTCGGTACCACCGGATCACTAAGTCCTAGTTTCCTATCTGCTCGACCTGTATGTCTCGCAGTTAAGCTCCCTTATGCCTTTGCACTCTTTGCACGATTTCCGTCCGTGCTGAGGGAACCTTTGAGCGCCTCCGTTACTGTTTAGGAGGCGACCGCCCCAGTCAAACTGCCCAACTGACAGTGTCCCTGAACCGGATTACGGTTCTAGGTTAGAATTCCAGTAAAACAAGAGTGGTATCCCACCGGTGACTCCACAAAGACTGACGCCCTTGTTTCTTAGTCTCCCACTTATCCTGTACATGTTTTACCGAAATCCAATGCCAGCCTACAGTAAAGCTCCATGGGGTCTTCCCGTCCTGTCGCGGGTAATGCGCATCTTCACGCATACTACAATTTCACCGGATCCTTTGTTGAGACAGTGCCCAAATCGTTACACCTTTCGTGCGGGTCGGAACTTACCCGACGAGGAATTTCGCTACCTTAGGACCGTTATAGTTACGGCCGCCGTTTACTGGGGCTTAAGTTCTAGCCTTCGCTTGCGCTAAGCCTTCCCCTTAACCTTCCAGCACCGGGCAGGTGTCAGCTCCTATACTTCGAATTGCTTCTTAGCAGAAACTTGTGTTTTTGGTAAACAGTCGCTTGGGCCTATTCACTGCGGCCAATAGTTAGCCTATTGGCTCCCCTTCTCCCGAAGTTACGGGGTCATTTTGCCGAGTTCCTTAACAAAGGTTCTTCCGCTCATCTTAGGATTCTCTCCTCTCCTACCTGTGTCGGTTTGCGGTACGGGTATCTTTAGTCTCGATAGTGGGTTTTCTTGGCAGTGTGAATTAGTCTTCTTCTCTACTTGTTTTTCGATCCCCATCATACCTTACTTTAGCGAGAATGCGGATTTGCCTACATTCTCTGGCTTGGTATTTGGCCGCACTTTTCCTTGTCGTGCGGGTAAGTTAATCCTCCTGCGTCACCACTTCTCTAATAACGACTATTGATAGTACTGGAATCTCAACCAGTTGTCCATCGACTACGCTTTTCAGCCTGATCTTAGGTCCCGACTTACCCTGGGGGGACGAGCCTTGCCCAGGAATCCTTAGGTTTTCGATGGGTGAGATTCTCACTCACCTCTCGCTACTCATGCCAGCATTCTCTCTTGTATGCAGTCCACAGTTCCTTACGATACTGCTTCTGCCCACATACAATGCTCCTCTACCACTTGATTATATCAAGTCCACGACTTCGGTGTTAGATTTAGCCCCGGAAATCTTTGGCGCAAAATCACTTGACCAGTGAGCTATTACGCACTCTTTAAATGTATGGCTGCTTCTAAGCCAACATCCTGGTTGTCTAAGTAACTTCACATCCTTTGCCACTTAATCTACACTTTGGGACCTTAGTCGGTGGTCTGGGCTCTTTCCCTTTTGACATGGGAGCTTATCCCTCCATGTCTGACTCCTTGAGTTGTTTTCTTGGCATTCGGAGTTTGATAGGTGTTGGTAACATATACATGCCCCGCGACCATTCAGTGCTCTACCTCCATTAAACTTTCTCAAAGGCTAGCCCTAAAGCTATTTCGAGGAGAACCAGCTATCTCCGAGTTCGTTTGGCTTTTCACCCCTATCCACACGTCATCCGATAAGTTTTAAACCTTACCCGGTTCGAGCCTCCATATCGTTTTACCGATACTTCACTCTGCACATGGATAGATCACCCGGTTTCGGGTCTATTATATATAACTTTCCGCCCTATTAAGACTCGGTTTCCCTCCGACTACAGCACTTAATGCCTTAATCTCGCTATATACAATAACTCGCTGGCCCGTTCTACAAAAAGTACACGATTGCACTCTTAACGTGCTTTCGCTGCTTGTAAACATAGGGTTTCAGATTCTATTTCACTCCCCTTCCGGGGTTCTTTTCACCTTTCCCTCACGGTACTTGTCCTCTATCGGTCACCTAGTAGTATTTAGCCTTAGGAGGTGGGCCTCCCATCTTCACACAAGATTTCTCGTGTCTCATGCTACTTGTTAAGCGAGTTTGCTTCCATTCGATTTCGTCTACGGGATTTTTACCCTCTTTGATTCTCTTTCCAGTCGATTCGACTATCTCTTTTCTTGCGCCCTCGCAGGCTGGTCCTCGTTCGCTCGCCGCTACTTAAGGAATCGTTGTTACTTTCTTTTCCTCCGGGTACTTAGATGTTTCAGTTCTCCGGGTTCCCTTCTCACTAGCTATGTATTCACTAGTGGATAGTTTAGGTTTGCTAAACTGGGTTTCCCCATTCGGATATCTACGGGTCGTAGCTTATTTGCAGCTCTCCGTAGCTTTTCGCAGCTTATCACGTCCTTCTTCGGCTCTAGGTGCCAAGGCATCCGCCCTACGCTCTTAGTAACTTGACCTAAATTATTTCGTCCTTTGTTTATTCGTTGAAATTGTTTATTAAAAATTTGTTTGCAATTTAATTGCTTCTTGGATTTCTAATGTCTGTTATTTCGTCTATGGTATTTAGTTTTAAAGGTTCAATATTCGTTCGCGTTGAAATTTGATCTCTAGACTCTTAAAAGTCACACGAACATATTAATGGTGGAGATGAGGAGACTCGAACTCCTGGCCCCCTGCTTGCAAGGCAGGTGCTCTCCCAACTGAGCTACACCCCCATACTATAGTCGCCCATAAAAAATAAAGGCTCTATTAAATTAAGACCTAAATGTATAAGTGAAAAGAAGTATACTCCTTAGAAAGGAGGTGATCCAGCCGCACCTTCCGATACGGCTACCTTGTTACGACTTCACCCCAGTCATTGACCCTACCTTCGACGACTCCTCCCTTGCGGTTAGGCCATCGGCTTCGGGTATTGCCAACTTCCATGGTGTGACGGGCGGTGTGTACAAGACCCGGGAACGCATTCACCGTAGCATTCTGATCTACGATTACTAGCAACTCCGACTTCATGTACTCGAGTTGCAGAGTACAATCCGAACTGGGATCGGCTTTTTGAGATTCGCTTGATGTCACCATTTCGCTGCTCTTTGTACCGACCATTGTAGCACGTGTGTAGCCCAGGACATAAAGGGCATGATGATTTGACGTCATCCCCACCTTCCTCCGATTTATCATCGGCAGTCCATATAGAGTCCTCAGCATGATCTGTTAGTAACTATATGCAAGGGTTGCGCTCGTTGCGGGACTTAACCCAACATCTCACGACACGAGCTGACGACAACCATGCACCACCTGTATACATGTAGGAAACAAGTTTCCTCCTTTTCCCTATCTCTAGGTTCTATCATGTATATGTCAAGCCCTGGTAAGGTTCTTCGCGTAGCCACGAATTAAACCACATGCTCCGCTGCTTGTGCGGGTCCCCGTCAATTCCTTTGAGTTTCATGCTTGCGCACGTACTCCCCAGGCGGAGTGCTTAATGTGTTAACGTCGGCACCGAGGTTTGACCCCCGACACCTAGCGCTCATCGTTTACGGCGTGGACTACCAGGGTATCTAATCCTGTTTGCTCCCCACGCTTTCGTACCTCAGCGTCAGTATAAGTCCAGTAAGTCGCCTTCGCCACCGGTATTCCTCCTGATATCTACGCATTCCACCGCTACACCAGGAATTCCACTTACCTCTCCTTAACTCAAGTTAGCCAGTTTTGGATGCACGTTTGTAGTTGAGCTACAAGATTTCACATCCAACTTGGTAAACCGCCTGCGTACCCTTTACGCCCAATAATTCCGGACAACGCTCGCCCCATACGTATTACCGCGGCTGCTGGCACGTATTTAGCCGGGGCTTTCTCCTATGGTACAGTCCTTTTCTTCCCATAGAACAGAGCTTTACGAAACGAATTCCTTCATCGCTCACGCGGCGTCGCTGCATCAGAGTTCCCTCCATTGTGCAATATTCCCCACTGCTGCCTCCCGTAGGAGTTTGGACCGTGTCTCAGTTCCAATGTGACCGTTCACCCTCTCAGGCCGGTTACCCATCGTCGCCTTGGTGGGCCGTTACCTCACCAACTAGCTAATGGGACGCGAGCCCATCTCTTACCGCCGTAGCTTTAACATTCTTAAGATGCCTTATGAATGTGTCATATGGTATTAATCACGGTTTCCCGAGGCTATCCCTTTGTAAGAGGTAGGTTGCTCACGCGTTACTCACCCGTCTGCCACTAATCCGAAGTGAAATTTGAACCGAAGTTCGCGTTTCTCTTCTTCATCGTCCGACTTGCATGTGTTAAGCACGCCGCCAGCGTTCGTCCTGAGCCAGGATCAAACTCTCAAGTAAAGTCTTGAGCTTTTAATCTGACTCTAAATTATTTACAGTTTTTAATGTGTTCTGTTTCACTTTGTTTTGAATTTACGGGTTGTAAATTCATGACTTCTTTTCACTTATATTCCTTTGTTTAGGTTCTTGTCGGTGCTCTCTCGAGCTGACTTGTATAGTATACCATCCATTTTGGTCTTTGTCAAGGGTTTTTTACAATTTATTTTATTTTATTTTTATTCCCTGAATCTCCCTTGTTCACTTGCCTATAGCGTTTTTGTCTTCGTCTTTTGATAAATTATTTTAAAAAATGTTTTAAAAAGCTTTTGTTGGGTAGGGAAAACATTTTTTTGCCATCGATTTGCGTAAGCAGTCGTATGTGGATTGTGCGTTGCCAGTCGGTCTATTTTTGGCAATCATTTTTCTTTAGATTGTTGTATTCTTTCAGAAAAAAATCGGTCCACATTCTCCTCAGACTATTTCATTCAATCAAACATCGCCTTTGGCTCGTTTTCTTGAGAAATAGGTTGCGTGAGTCAACGCTTTCCAATCATCTTCACGCTTTCGCGTTCGATTCTTGGGCGTGGCTGCAAGTGGACCCTACACAAATTTTGTTTTTTATTGCATTTAATATTCTTCCTATTATATTATATAAGACACAGTTGTAATTTTGTTTTGCTAAGGCCTTTTAATTTTCGTCTATATGGTATATAATATATCTTAATAGGAGGGCTTATGGACATAAGACAATTAGAGACTTTTATTTATCTTTGCGATTATAAGTCTTTTTCAAAGGCTGGTGAGAAGCTTTTTATTACCCAGCCAACCGTTACTAATCATATTAAAAATTTAGAAAATGAACTCGGTGTTAGCCTGGTCAATCGCTTGGGCAATTCAATTTCTATTACAGATGCGGGTTCTATTTTATATAAGTACGCCAAAGATGTTATCGATTCGATCAACATTGCCAAGCACAGCATTGTCATGTACGAGGGAACTATCGAGGGCAATTTAAATATTGAGACCTCTTCAATTCCCCTGCGTTTTTATTTGCCGGAGAAGATTTCTGGCTTTATGAAGCTCCACGACAATGTGACTTTTAATATTTCCTCGTCGGACTCCTTGAGCGTTATCTCCCATGTTAAAAACGGTCGGTCGGATTTTGGTATTGTCGGCTTTAAATCGGACGATACTTCAGTGGAATTTACCAAGATTTTTTCCGATGAAATATTCTTTGTAGTTTCCAAGGACAAGCTACCTGACTACAGAGCTTTCGATTATATTAGCACAGATGATATCAAGCATATCCCGCTTATTCTTCGCGACTCTAGGTCGGGGACCTTACGGACTGTGGTTAATTCCATTACCAAGGTCGATCAAAATTTCTTTAAACGGGAGACTTCCGTCTGCGATGACAATGATTCTATTTTGAGAATTGTTAGATCTGGCTACGGTGGTAGTTTTGTTTCTGGACTCCTTATAAACGATGCCAGTGACCTGCTCCTCCTCCGCATCAAGGATGTAGATTTGACCAGAGATTTCTACTTAATATACAACAAATTAAAAAATCTATCGCCTCTGGCCTCGGCCTTTGAAGCGTATTTATTAGAAAAAAAGAACTGATATGAGAAAAACTCATATCAGTTTTTTATATGCTTTGATTTAAATATTCTATAACGGCCTGATAAAATGTCTTGGGCGCTATGGATTTGTTGATTAGACTTATTTGATTCCTGATCGTTTTTTCGGATATGTCCAGGGCCTCCGCTATTTCTTTAGTGGTCATGCCTTGGGCTGTCAGCGCACATATCTCGTATTGGCGCCGTGTCAGCTTATCTAAAAAGTCGTCCCTCTTGTAATTCTCTAGGCTCTTGGAAATGTATTTCTGTCCTTGGTTGAGCTTGTAGATGGCTTCGTGGAGCTCACTGATGTCATCGTCATAAGCTATGCAAGCATCTATGCTTAATTTTTTTAAGTCCAACCTTCTGAAATCTTTTTTGTTTTTTAAAATGACTATCATAGGTGCAGGTATTATTTCCGAATGGTTTTGCCTGCATACATAGAGGAAAAATCCATCCATTTTGTCCAAGACGTAGACGATCAGCCTGGCCCGTAGGTCAGTGTCTCCGTCTTTTTTCAGGTTCTCGGCCCTGTAATTATTCATCTCCAGGGCTTTTTCTATGCCAAAAAATTCTATATAAGAATCCGTTACAACTACTGCCCTGCGCTTTTTTTGCTTTAGCACTTATAAACTACTTTACCTTTCTTGATAACTTGGTCTGTGTGGTTGATGCCAAAGTGGTAAACCAAGTAATCTAGGTTTGGTGCATTGAAGATTGCGATATCTGCGAGCTTGCCTTCTTCTAGGCTGCCAATTGTGTCTTGGCGGTTGATGGCGCAAGCTGCATTCATGGTGACGCCAACCAAAACTTCTTCTGGTGTCATCTTCATATTTAAGCAGGCCAGGTACATGCAAAGTTGAATATTTTCAGTTGGGCATGAGCCTGGATTGTAGTCTGTGGATATTGCAACAGCAACTTCGTTTTCTATCATTTCTCTGGCAGGGGCAAAGATGCCGTCACCCATATTAAAGGATGTGCCTGGCAGTAGGTTTGCAATAACGTCTCCGCGTTTGAGTTCGCTGACCCCGTGTGATGAGCACTTGATCAAGTGTTCAGCGGAGATTGCTCCCACGTCGGCAGCTACGGTTGTGCCGCCCAGTTCCACGATTTCATCAGCATGAATCTTTGGAATGAGCCCGTATTCTTTGGCTGCCATGAGAAGTCTTCTGGATTGGTCTGCGTTAAAGACCCCCTCTTCACAGAAGACGTCGCAAAATTCTGCTCTGCCATCTTCTTTAATTTTTGGTAGATAATCATTGATGACTATATCTATAAATTCATCTGGATTATCCTTGTATTGTTTGGGAACTGCGTGAGCTGCCATAAAGGTGTGGACAATGTCGACAGGATGATTTTTGTTAATCCTATCTGCAACATTTAACTGTTTCATTTCCGTTGCAAAATCGTCAATGCCATAACCTGTCTTGGCTTCAACAGTTGTAACCCCGTATGATAATAGCTGATCTACAGATTTAACAGCTTGGTCGTAGAGTTCGTCCTCGGTCCGATTTTTGGTTTGAGTCAGAGTGTACATAATGCCGCCGCCTTGGGCTAAGATATCAAGGTAAGGAACACCGTGGAGCTTTTTATTTAGTTCATTTTCACGGCTACCGCCATGAACCAAATGTGTGTGCGAATCAATAAGCCCGGGTGTAACTGTCTTGCCTGTAGCGTCAATAACTACTGCGTCAGCTGCCAGCTCGTAGGCCGGAGCCTCGTCAGCTGGACCGGCGTAGGCGATTTTGTCGCCTACTACCAAGACCAAACCGTTTTTAATTCTGTCAATTTGTCCCTGAGCCTTGCCGCGTCTCTTGCCATTTTCGCCAGAGACGGTAATTAGCTCCGAGATATTTTCAATCTTTAGACTTGGATTAATCATGAAGACGTGTTTCCAAAACTTGGTTTGTTTCAAAATCATCTACTTGCAAATACCAAGTAGCAACGTCGACCATGCATTGTAGTGGAACTAGGCCGATAACTTCTGAGTTAACAATTGTTACGCCGTATCTCATAGCTTCGCGTTTGATAGTTTCAAATACACGGAAAACTGGAGTTTTGGTGTAGTCAACAAGGTTCATGGAAACTTGAGCTAGGTTCTTGTCTTCTAGGAGAAGGCCGATAGCTTTGCAGTATGTGAATCCGCCGCCTTTTGCTCTCATGCTCTTGGCAATTTTCTTTGCGATTTCAACATCTGATGTGTTTAGGTTTACGTTAAATGCAACTAATGCTGGTCTAGCACCGATAGCAGATACGCCTGATTTTTTGTTGAGTTCTGTTGGTCCAAAGTCAGGTGCCCAACCTTCTTGTTTTAGCTTTTCTTCCATAGCTTCGTATTGGCCACGTCTAACATCTGCTAGGTTTTCTCTAGTAGGAGCACTTGCTGATCTTTCGTATAGGTATACGGAGATTCCAAGTTCCTTACCAACTCTTTCGCCTAGTTTCTTTGAAAGTTCAACAGCTTCATCCATTGTGATTTCGCTAATTGGAATTAGAGGACAAACGTCCATAGCGCCCATTCTTGGGTGTTCGCCTTGGTGAGTTGTCATATCTATAACTTCTGATGCAACCTTGCAAGCGTTGAAAGCTGCGTCGATAACTGCTTCTGGTTCACCAACAAAGGTAACAACGCTTCTGTTGTGGGTTGGGTCGCTTGAGTAGTCGAGAAGTTTAACGCCTTCTACTTTTCTGATTTCCTCAACGATTTTTTCTACCTTTTCCTTATCACGTCCTTCACTAAAGTTTGGTACGCATTGTAAAATTCTTGCCATAATTTCCTCCTTTTGATTCTCCGCCCCAAGGGGGCAATTAATTTCTTACTTATTATACGTATACCCTTTATGGGTTACCGTTAATAATTATTTTTTAACTTTTTAATTAACTTTTAAAAAGTTTTTAGCAACCGCAGTTTTCATCCTTGTCGACAATTTTGTCGATCAAATCATCGCTTGCGATGTAAGGAATTGTGATGTGGTTGGTGTCTGCAAATTGCTTGTTGTATTCGATAGTGGTTTCGATTGAGTGCTCGTTTCTTGCCCAGTTTCTTCTGGAAACGCCGACCATTGTATCCCATGGCATAGCTGATTTTAGAATTTCATCAACCCTGTCGCTGCCATCAAGAACCATACCAAATCCACCGTTGATTGACTTACCAATACCTACGCCGCCGCCGTTGTGGAGAGCGATGAGGCTCATGCCCCTTGCAGCATTACCAGCGAAGCAGTGGGTAGCCATGTCAGCCATGATGTTGGATCCGTCTTTGATGTTGGATGTTTCTCTAAATGGTGAGTCTGTGCCGCCTGTGTCGTGGTGGTCACGGCCAAGCATAACTGGTCCGATTTCTCCATTTCTAACCATGTCGTTAAATTTAAGAGCAATCTTTAATCTGCCAAGAGCGTCTTGGTAAAGAATTCTAGCTTGTGATCCAACAACCAATTGGTTTTCTTCAGCATCTCTAATCCAAATGTAGTTGTCACGGTCTTGGCCGCGTCTGTTTGGATCGATGCATTCCATAGCTGCGTGGTCAGTCTTGATTAGGTCTTCGTGCTTGCCTGATAGGCAGACCCATCTGAATGGTCCGTAGCCGTAGTCAAAGAGCATTGGTCCCATGATGTCTTCTACATATGACGGGAAGATAAATCCTTCGCTTTCGTCTACGCCGTTTTTAGCAATGTCCTTTGCGCCAGCGTCGTAAACGGCCTTCATAAAGGAGTTACCGTAGTCGAAGAAATAGGTTCCCTTGGCTACCAAAGCTTTGATTAATTCATAGTGGTGGCGGAGGGACTTGTCAACTTCTCTCTTGAAGCCTTCGTGGTCTGTTGCAAGCATCTTGGTTCTTTCTTCAAAGGTCATGCCTTGTGGGCAGTAGCCTCCGTCGTATGGAACGTGGCAGGATGTTTGGTCTGATAAAAGTTCGATGTGAATGTCATTATCTACAGCGTATTCAAGTAGGTCTACAACGTTTCCGTAGTAGGCGATTGAACGTGGTTGTTTGGCATCCATTGCCTTCTTTGCCATTTCGAAAACGGTTTTTGCATCGTCTGAGTATTCATCGATCCAGCCTTGTTCAAGTCTGGTTTCGATTCTGGAAAGGTCAACTTCTGCAATAAGTCCAACTGCCTTTGCAATCTTTGCAGCCTTACCTTGAGCACCGCTCATGCCGCCAAGTCCTGATGATACAAACATGTGGCCAGCCAAATCTCCATCAGCAGGAACGCCAAGTTTCAAACGACCAGCGTTTAAAATTGTATTAAATGTTCCGTGAACGATTCCTTGAGGTCCAATGTACATCCAGCCGCCAGCTGTCATTTGTCCGTAGTTGGCAACGCCCATGGCAATGGCCTTGGCCCAGTGTTCTTGGTCGTCAAACATACCTACCATAAGAGCGTTTGTAATGATAACTCTTGGAGCACGCTTGTTGGATTTGAAAAGACCAACTGGGTGACCTGAAGCCATAACAAGGGTTTGTTCGTCTGTCATAACTTGCAAGTATTTTTTGGTTAGTTGATATTGCATCCAGTTTTGTACAACTTGGCCAGTTTCACCGTAGGTTACAAGTTCGTATGGATAAAGGGCAACGTCAAAGTCCAAGTTGTTGTCGATCATTAATTGGAAAGCCTTGCCTTCTAAGGTCTTGCCTTCGTATTCGTCGATTGGCTTAGCCTTGATATTTCCGTGTGGACGATATCTGTAGCCGTAAATTCTGCCGTAGGTCATTAGCTCATTGTAAAATTCTGGAGCCAATGTTTCGTGCAAGGATTCAGGGATATATCTCAAAGCGTTTTTAAGTGCTAGCTTGATTTCGTGCTTGGATAATTTGAGTTCCCTAACTGGTGCCCTTCTGATACCTTGTTGAAATTCTGGTTCTGGTGGCAATACATCGCTTAACTTAATGGTCATAGCGTCGCCGATTTGTGTGTTTGTAATCATAAAACCCTCCTATACTCTTAAATTTCCTATTGCTTCTTCAACTGCCTTGACGATTGAACCGTCTTCAAGCAGGTCGTCTACTTTTTCTATTTCTAAATTCATAACCCTGTCTAAGTCAATGTAGTCAGAGTGTTTTCTAATGATGTCATAGCAAGCTCTGGTGCCTTCGGATAATTTATCTTTTGATTCGTGAATGTCAATTGCTTGAGCTGCTGCAAGAAGTTCCATAGCCAAAACTTTTCTAGCATTTTCATAAATTTCTCTAGCTTGTCTAGCTGCGATTGTTCCCATGGAAACGTGGTCTTCTTGGTTGGCTGATGATGGGATTGAGTCAACGCTTGCTGGGTGAGCCAAAACTTTGTTTTCACTTACCAAGGCTGCTGCTGCGTATTGAACGATCATAAAGCCGCTGTTTACGCCGCCGTGTGTGGTCAAGAATGCTGGTAGACCGTGGTTTAAAGCAGGGTTTACCATTTTTTCTAGCCTGCGTTCTGAAATGTTTGCAAGTTCTGCTAGACCAATCTTCATAAAGTCAAATGGTAGGGCCATTGGTTGACCGTGGAAGTTACCTGCGCTGATTGAAGCTTCGTCATCAGGGAAGATAATTGGGTTGTCTGTAACAGCGTTCATTTCGATATCAACCTTTGTCTTAACATAGTTAAAGCAGTCCTTTGAAGCTGAGTGAACTTGTGGAACACATCTTAAAGTGTAAGCGTCTTGAACACGAACATCCCCTTGACGGGTAACATTCTTTGAATTTTCAAGGAGCTTGCCTACGTTTTCGCTAGTTCTAAACATGCCTTCGTGTGGTCTAACCTTGGCAACTCTTACATCGTAAGCGTCGATAATTCCACCAAGAGCTTCCATAGTCATAGCGTCTGCAATGTCTGCAATCTTTGCAAGCTGAATTGCATCGTAAAGGGTAAGTGCGCCAACAGCTGTCATAATTTGTGTGCCGTTGATGAGAGCCAAACCTTCCTTACTTGTAAGTTCGATTGTAGGAATGCCTGCGTCCTTCATAGCCTTTTCACTGGCAACAACTTCGCCCTTGTAATAGCAATCGCCAATACCCAGCATAGGTTGAACCATGTGTGAAAGTGGAGCCAAGTCGCCGCTTGCACCAAGTGAACCCTTTTCAGGAATAATTGGAGTAACTTCAGCGTTTAGCATCTTGATCAAAGTTTCAACTGTTTCTAATTTTGCTCCAGAAAAACCCTTGGCCAAAGCGTTTGCCCTTAGCACTTGGGCTGCCCTTGCAGTTTCGATAGGAAGTGGATTGCCAACTCCGCATGAATGAGAAATAATCAAATTTCTTTGTAGGGTCTTGGTTTCCTCTTCCTTGATGTGAACTTCTGAGAACTTACCAAAACCTGTTGTAATACCATAAACAACTCTTTCTTCTTCAACAAACTTGTCAACCAATTTGCGTGAAGCGATGATTTGTGCCTTAGCATCTTCTGATAATGCTACCTCTGCCTTGTCCCTAGCGACAGCTACTAGGTCTTCTAATGTAAGATCGCTGCCATTTAAAATAACTTTTGCCATACTATCCTCCTAATCTTCTTTTAAAAACCTCTCCAATCACTAAACTGTGATAAAGCGAACAAAAAACCGCAACTTAGATGTTGCGGTTCAAAATCTTTAATTGAATTGTGAAATTTCTTCTCATAGGAAATCCCCCTTCAATAATTTGATTATAACACTTAGAAAAAATTAATGCAAGCAAATCGTGACTGAAATCACGAAATATTTGTAAATATTTTGTAAAAATCTTTGAGAGAAATTTTTTAAAGGATTTTTTGTGAAATTTTAAAAGCTTCCTATAAGAAATACTCGAAAATAATATAATTATCCTCAGCCGGGTCATAAAAAATAATCATCAAATCGTAGCCGTCCTTAGAAAGGGTCCCCACATAAGCCATGTCATCAAAGGGAAAGTTTTTCTTAAAAAATCTTTTATAAATATCATTTGCCGTGATTTTATCCTCAGAGGGAATGGGATTTCTAGACCGCCTACCAAAGATCGAGACCTCCGCCTCTTCCCTTTTGAATTTTAAAACCGTATACTTAACGCCGTCTCCTGTAAAGCCCGTGTCGGATTCATGGGCCACGACCTTAGCACTCTTAGGGAGAGGCAGACTCCAGTTGAGGCTGATGGCAGATAAAGTCATCTCATCATGGTCTATGCGAAAAAACCTATATATACCAAAGGCGATTAAAAATATTATTATTGTAACAATCAAAAACTTTTTTAACTTCATAAGCCCTCCCCTTAAATTATAACAAATACATCAAAGCATTTCCATCTTGACATAAGTCCATTTCCCTGCTATACTTAGGTCAGTCATAGATACGGATGACTTTTTTCCAGCGAGAAAGACGCTGGCGGCTTATCCCCGTTAAGAGATTTGATAGAGATGGATTCCCATGAAGATTGGTGGTACCGTGTTTGACGACGCCCAATTGTTCATTGGGTTTTTTTATTTTAGGAGGGAAATATGAAATTAGTTGAAGAATTAAGAGCCAGGGGACTAATTGATCAGATGACTTACCCCGAAGAACTCGAAGAAAAATTGAACAATGACAAAGTCACTTTTTATGTAGGTTTTGACTGCACAGCGGACTCACTCACAGCCGGCCACTATCTGGTAATTACATTAATGAAGCGGATGCAAATGGCAGGCCATAAGCCAATCGCCATGATTGGTGGAGGCACAACTTTAATCGGTGACCCAAGTGGTCGTAACGATATGAGGGCTTTGATGTCCTTGGATTTTATAAATCACAATGCCGAATGCTTCAAAAAGCAACTGTCCAAATTTTTAAATATGGACGGCGACCATGGCATGTTTATGAACAACGGCGACTGGCTAAGAGATTTAAACTTCTTGGAATTTGTCCGCGAAATTGGTACAGAATTTACAGTTAATAGAATGCTTACATTCGACTGCTACAAAAATCGTCTCCAAGACGGGCTGACTTTTTTTGAATTCTCCTACATGCTCATGCAGTCCTACGACTTCTTGAAGCTATACAGAGAACAAGATTGTATTTTGCAAGTTGGCGGATCAGACCAATGGTCTAACATGCTAGGCGGATACGAACTCGTTCGCAGGAAGGAAGACGCCAAGGTCTACTCCATGACCATCCCACTACTCGTCAATGCTGACGGAGTCAAGATGGGCAAGTCCATGGGTAACGCTGTTTGGCTGGACGAAAACAAAACTTCGCCATTTGATCTCTACCAATACTTCAGAAATGTCGACGACAGGGATGTAAAGAAATTTATGCTCCAACTCACATTCTTATCACTTGATGAAATCGACAGAATCACTTCCGAAGAAGATATAAACAGGCAAAAGGAAATCCTGGCCTACGAAATTACAAAAGACGTCCACGGCAAGGAAGCAGCTGACCAAGCAATTGAAACTGCCCGCAAGCTCTTCTCAGGCAAAATGGATTTGGAAAATATGCCAGCCTTTGAAATCGAAAAAGCAAAAGTTGCCGACGGCATTGGCATTTTATCACTCATGGTTGAGGCAGGACTCGCCAAATCAAACGGCGAAGCCAGAAAACTAATTCAAGGTGGCGGTGTTTCAATCGACGACGAAAAAATCACCGACCCCCAATTAAATCTGACAGCCGATAAATTCGACCAAGAATTCGTGATCAAAAAAGGTAAAAAAACCTTCCTCAAGATCACAGCAAAATAAATATTAAAAGCAAAGAGCACACCTGTATTTAAAGCAGATGTGCTCTTTTTGTGTCTGCAGTTTTATTTTATTTCAATTGTGTCTTCGAATTTAATTTTCGTCTCTTCCATTCCCTTATCATTTGTAAGAACTGCCCGGCCCTTATTTTTCATGGCGGCTTCCAATTTATCTGCGAAGGCCTTGAAGGATTCGTTGTCAGTCTTTAGGGCTTGGCCCAGTTCACGGTTGGTATCGTCAACTGTCTTGTGGCTTAAGAGCATGCCAAAGGCTGTCAATGATTTTTGCCTTGCCGTTAAGAGTGAGTCAAACATATTGTAGGCACCGATTATGAGGGAGTTTAAATCTTCCTCTTTAAAGTCCCTAGTCCTCAGCCAATCGTAAGCGTTTTCGTAAACTTCAAAGGTCTTGTCCAGATTTGGATCACGGTAGGAGAACATGTAAACCATGTTTGGCGAAACATTGATGCCGTCTCCGTAGGCTCCGCCCTTGGCCCTGATGTTGTCGTGGAGATATGAGTTTGAAAGGGCACGTGAAACTACATAGTCAGCCCCGTTTTCTAATTCGTATGGGCAAGCGTCCACGCAGTAGTTGACGTCTGTCATGGCAACAATGGCAGTTGATTTGGCTGTGCCAGATCCTACTGGGATTTCCTTGCGGTCACGACTGTCAGTATAAAGGCCTTGAGCTGTCAAAACTTTTTTAATTTCTTCAAAGTCTTCCTCTTCGCCAGTTATATGGAAGAATCCATTTGAATTGAAAATGTCCTGATATTTTTTATAGCCATCATTTAAAATGCTTTCGATCTCAGCATCTGATTTTGCCAAGAGCTCTTCAATGGCCTTGATTTCTCTAGTTCCACTCAAGAGGGCCCTGATTTCTGCTGCCCTGCCAAAGCCCTTTAAGGCTTCTACAAGGGTGATGCCCACTCCGCCCATAACTGCTGTCATCTTTTTCTTAGTTGTCTCAGCTGTTAATAGCTCGCGGACCCTGGAAATTTTTGAGAAATCTGTGTTAAAGGTGATTTCCTTTAACAATTCAAAGGCGTCTGCAAAGTCTCCGCGGTTGGCGGAAATTCTTTGGACCAAAGTAAATTCACCACTTTCCTTGTCGTAGTACTTGCTTGCTGCAAAGCTTTGGTCGAAGTCGTAGGCCTTGAGATTGATTGCTGTATTTAAGTCCTTGTAAGAATAATTTTTAGTGTCGACCTTGCCAATAAGCTTGGAAATTATATTTAAAATTTCTATGTCCCTGTCTGCCATGTCATCAATCGATGTGCTGGCGTCCATATATAAAACTCCGTTTGTAAAGGTGTCCACAAAGGACAAGTTGCCGTCGATTTTAACAGGCACTTCATCAACCTTGACCTTTAAGTCTTTGACATCAAGGGCAGGAATTGTGGCCTTGGCTTCTTCGCTGTCTTCGGATAATTGGAAGGCGAAAAGGTCCTTGGTGTCTGCAATTAATTTTTCAATTTCCTCATTAGATAGAGATTTTTTGTAGGCTGCCATCTTTTCTTTAAGGGCGGCCTCTCTCTTGTTATTTAATTCTGCGTCTGGTTTGATGACCAAAACCATCTTGTCGCCATTTAAATATTTTTTGGCGTAGTCCTTGACCAGGCCAGGATTTTTTTCAATTGTCTCGATTGCTTCTTTAAATTTTAGGCCCTCGATTGGGTCGTTGCCGTATAGCCAGGAATCAGTTGCCCTGATGTAGACCATAATTCCCTTGTGGGGGCTATCGCCAAAGTTTAGCGTATCATATTTTTGTTGGTGGATCAGGGCCTTTAACACATTTTCTTCAATGCCGTCTTCGGCGAGTTTCTTCAGCTCTTCTTCCACGATTTTTACGATTTTATCCTTATTGGCGGCGTCAGTCTTCTTGGCGATAACGGAGAAATTTAATTTGTCTCCAATAGAATAAATACCAGTTACGTCTTCGGCCAGGCCTTCTTGGATCAGGCGGTCCTTGATGTTGGCCCCGTCTTCGGAAATCATGGCTGACTCGATCAAATCGTGGACCAACTTGTCCACAGGATTTTTTCCGTCCCCACAAACAAAGGACACGGTTACAAAATCGTTCTTGGCCTTTTCTTCCCCGTAATAATATAAGACTTTTTCAAAAGAATTTTCCAAAGGCTGGATGTCCTTCATATCGTCGACGACATCAATGCGGTCGAATTGAGATAGGTATTCATCCAAATGAGCCAGTTCCTTTTCGGTGTCCCCGTTGCCCCAGTAAAAAACATAGGAATTGGTCGGATTGTAGTGGCTCTTGTGGTAGGCGCGGAGTTCGTCCAAGGTCAAATCTGGAATATCCGCAGGGTCCCCACCTGAGTTGTAGCAATAAGAAGAATTTGGATAGAGATACTTTCCGATCAGCTCATAAACTTGAGAAATATCTGAGGACATGGCCCCCTTCATTTCATTGTAGACAACGCCGTTTATCTTTATGTCGTCGTCAGCGTTTTCAATTTCATAGTGCCAGCCTTCCTGCTTGAAAATCTTGTCATTTTCGTGGAGGGCTGGGAAAAATACAGCGTCCAAATAAACATCGCAAAGATTAAAAAAGTCCCTTTCGTTCCTGGATGAAATCGGATAAATGGTCTTGTCATTAAAAGTCATTGCATTCAAAAAAGTTTGCAAGGAGTTTTTGATCAGGTCCATAAAAGGCTCCTTGGTCTTGTACTTGCGGCTGCCGCTTAGAACCGAGTGTTCAAGTATATGGCAAATGCCTGTGCTGTCCTCGCGAACGGTCTTGAAGCCAATTGAAAAAGCCTTGTTGTCGTCGTCGTTTTCCATCTTTAAAACGCGGGCCCCTGTCTTTTCGTGTTCAAATAATCTGGCCTTGGACTTGTACTCGTCCAGCCATTCTTCCTTAATTAATTTATATCCCTTGTACATATACACCTCTAAATTTCAATCCTGCCCTCATAACTCCGCCTCAGAGTCAGAGGATCAAAGTATTCTAAGACCCCGCCTACTGGCAAACCAGTTGAAAGCGTGGAAACTTTTTTGCCAGCCTCCTTGGCCAGCATTGATAAAAACTTCGCCGTGTGTTCGCTCTCAATATTTGTGGCCAGGGCCAAAATAATTTCCTTAACTTCTTCTGATTTTAATCTTTCGACAAATTCATCGGCGCCAATTTCCTTTGGCCCAATCCCCTTGATTGGACTTAGCTCGTCATTTTTCAAAACAAAATAAAGGCCATCATAGCCAAGCGATTCCTCAAAGGCGTCAATGTCCTTGACCGATGCAACCACCATGAGCTTGGAGTGATCGCGGTTGGGCGAGCTACAAATGGGACAGATCTCCTCTTGGGAAAAGTTTCCGCACATCTTACAGCGCTGGATCTTGTCCTTGGCCAGGACAATGGCATCCACAAGCGCGTCCACGTCAGCCTCTGGCATATTTAAAATGTAAAAGGCCAGACGCTTGGCAGATTTTCTCCCAATGCCCGGCAGCTTGGACAGCCTGTCCGACAAATTGTCAACGTAATTATCTGCCATTAAAACATTCCTGGCAGGTTGAGTCCTTGGGTATACTTGCCCATGGATTCGTTCATTTTTTCTTCGGCAGTGGTGATGCCTTGGTTAACAGCTGCAATTATTAAATCAGTTAGAGTTTCAATATCGTCTGGATCAACTACATCTGGGTCGATGTCCATGGATAGGACTTCCTTTTTGCCGTTGATAGTGAGCTTTACAACTCCGCCCCCAACTGAAACTTCAAATTCTTCGTTTTCGATAGCCTCTTGGCTTTCTTGCATGTCCTTTTGTAGCTTTTGCATTTCCTTCATCATTTTTTTCATATTGCCGCCACCTGGAAAATTTCTCATAATAACCTCCTAAAATTTATTTTAACTAATAATATTTAATTTATCTCCAAACAAGGCCTTGGCCCTTTCAATGGCCGGATCCTCGTTCTCCTTTAAAATACTTACCCGTCTGCCGTAGGAATCAAAAATCACTTGTTCGATTTCCGCCTTAAACATATCCAGACGGTCGTCATTTACAGCTGGGTTTTTGAGCCTAAAGATCAAGTGGTCGCCCTCCATCCTGATAAAAAATACCTCGTTGATGTCTACCAAGAGCGGGAGCTTGTCAACCAGCAGGTCGTAAATTTCATTGCCCGATGGATTGTCCTCGTCAGATTCATTAGTCTCTTCAGCTTTGTTTTTCTCTACAGTTTCATTTGTCTCTACATCTTCATTTGTCTCTGTAGGTTCATTTGCTTGCGCGTGTTCATTAGTAACCGTCTGATCACTAACTTGTGCAGGTTCACTAGTAACCGCACCTTCACTAGTCACTGGTCGGTCGTTTTTACTTGCCTGCTCGCTAGCTCTTGGCTTTGTACTTTTAGCCTCTGGTTCAAAGTCATAGGCCTCTTCCATATCCACGCCCTCTATAAAATCAAGATTGGCGTAGGGGTCGTCCCCTCCAAAATCTTGGGCCTGGCTTTGAGCTGGCTCTTGCTTTGCTGACGACTTTGAATCTGCATTTGAAATCGCATTTTTATTTTCACTATCTCTGGCCTTTGAATCTGCGTTTGAAATTACGTTTTTATTTTCACTTTCCCTTGAGCCTGAACTTGAATTTGATCTTGCATTTTGTTTTTCACTTTGGCTTGTGCTTACACTTGGCTGGGGCCTCTCAACTGGTCCGGTCGGATAGGACTGACTCTTTATATAATCGTCCTTGACTATGCCAAGTAGGCCAATTTGAAAGACCATAAAGCGGTCGTAGGCATTGGAAATATCATTTAAAATTAGCCTCAGCCTCTCCAAAATATTTAAAATAGCCGGAACTTCAATTTGATTAATGATTTTAAAATACTCTTCCTTATTTAATACGTCGGCATCTTGGTCAATCTTTAAGACATAAAGGTCTCTAAAAATTTGCATTAGCGAATAAATTAATTTCTCCGGACTCCTGCCCAAGTCTTCCAGCTGGTCAGTTTCATTTAAGACTCCCATGTAGTCAAAATTTATCATGGCTGTAACAAGTGGCATAAGCTCGTAAATTCCCGTGAGTCCCAAGAGTTCCACGGCTTCTTTTTCGCCGATTGGCCTTTGAGGAAGTCCCAAAACTTGATCAAGGGCTGAGAGCGCATCCCTCATGGACCCCCGCGATTCGTTGGCGATGAGTTTAAAAACAGAGTCATCTATGTCTTCATTTAATTTTACCGCCGCATTTTTTAATGCTTTTTCAATTGCCCGCTTGGAAATCGTGTGGAAGTCAAACCTTTGAACCCGAGACTTTACCGTGTCGGGCAATTTATCTGGATCTGTGGTCGCCAAAATAAAAATTAAATGCTCTGGTGGCTCTTCCAAAATTTTTAAAAGCGCATTGAAGGCCGAATTTGAAAGCATGTGGGCCTCGTCAATGATGTAGACTTTCTTTTTTAGATTGGTCGGCGGATAAACGCCCATGCTCTTGAGCTCGCGAATATTGTCGACCCCGTTATTGGAAGCCGCGTCCAGTTCAAGAACGTCAACCGACCTGTCTTCCAAAATCTCCAGGCAATTTTTGCACTTGTTGCAGGGCTCGCCATCAATCGGATTTAAACAGTTGACAGCCCGCGAAAAAATTTTGGCCACAGAGGTCTTACCAGTCCCATGAGTTCCGCAAAAGAGATAGCCGTGGCTGGTCGCCTGGTTTTTTATTTGATTTTTGAGGACAGATGTTATGATGTCCTTGTCTATAACTTCTGCAAAGGTCCTTGGCCTAAGCACTCTGTAAAGGGCCTTCTTCATTTGGCCCTCTTGATCAGGTCGTTTCTGAGTTCAAATAGCCCTTGGCTGAGGTCCACATAATATGAATGTGGTTCGTCAAGGCGTTTGACTTCTTCCCACAAGCGGTCTTGGTTTTCGGCCGCAAAGGCTTTGATCTCGTCAATGTCTGGGCTCTTGTAGACCAGCTTGCCCTTTTCAAAAATTGGTTTTAAAAGTGACTTGGCCACATAATTTTTAATAGTCGTCCGCTTCCAAGTGTAAAGTGGATGGAAGATTTCAAATTCTTCACCGCTTGGAGCTTCTTCGTCTCTTAGGGCAACCAAATCGGCTTGCATGATGCCGGTATCCTTGTCGTAGAACCTGTAGACTTGCTTGAAGCCAGGATTTGTAATCTTGATAACGTCTTCTGAGACTTTAATCTTCGGAACCATTTGCCCATCCTTTTCTACAGCGACCAATTTATAAACGCCGCCAAAGACTGGGTCGGACTTGGCTGTAATCAACCTTTCACCAACGCCAAAGGAATCGATTTGAGCTCCTTGGTTTAAGAGATCGCGGATTTTAAATTCGTCCATGGAATTGGATACGACGATTTTCGCATCAGGAAAACCTGCCTCGTCCAGCATCTTACGAGTTTCTTTTGTTAGGTAGGCAATGTCGCCCGAATCTATACGAATGCCAAGTGGCTCGTGGCCCTTGGCCCTTAGTTCTTTAAAAACTGTAATTGCATTTGGAATTCCCTGACGCAAGACGTCATAGGTATCGACCAAAAGTAAAGTGTGGTCAGGGTAAACGTCAGCGTAAGCCCTGAAACTTTCCAACTCAGAATCAAAACTTTGCACCCATGAGTGGGCCATTGTTCCTGTGGAAGGAATGCCCGCCTGCCTGTCCATGTAAGTGTTGGCAGATGATGCGGCCCCACCAATGTAGGCAGCCCTCGCCCCGTAGTTGGCAGCGTCAGCCCCGTGGGCACGACGAGAACCGAATTCAGAAATCGCCCGGCCCTTTGCCACGCGAACCATGCGTGAAGCCTTGGTTGCGATTAGAGATTGGTGATTTAAAATTAAGAGAAGCATGGTCTCGATAATTTGCGCTTGGTAAATTGGCCCACGAACTGTTAAAATCGGTTCGCCAGGATATATAATTTGCCCCTCTTCCATAGCCCAAATATCGCATTTAAATTCAAAGTCCTTTAGCATTTGCAAAAATTTCTCACCAAAAATCCCCTTTGATTTAAAAAATTCTATATCTTCATCATCAAATTTGAGGTCCTCAATGTATTCGATGAGGGTGCTCAAACCTGCAAAAATTCCATAGCCCCCGTCGTCGGGAATGGACCTAAAAAAATAATCATAGTAGGCAATCCGATCGCCCACCCCTGATTCTAAATAACCGTTTGACATTGTAAACTCGTACAAGTCAGCAAGCATTGATAAATTTCTACTCATTGTGCCCTCCTTGACATAATTATAACACAAAATATAGGCGATATCTAGTTTAGAAATCAGTCGCCATTTATGTTTTTTAAGAAACTTGCAAATCATTTTTATATGTAAAACACTTATTTAATTTTTAAACCTATAGCCTCTTACTTTGTTAATATAAATGATAATTTTTTCTCCAAACTCGTGCCCTTTCACTTGTAAAATGCAAACGATAAAATATTTTTAAAACCTGCTAGTTTTCACTTGCAAAATGAAATCATAAAAATATTTTCAAAACTCACAGCCTCTTACTTTCTAAAAACAAACGTTAAATTAATTTCAAAACTCGCAGCCTTTTACTTTGTTAATGTCATTCTAAAATTTCTTCAAAAATACAGTCGAGCAATTTGTAGATGCAATTGATAAAATCTTTTAATGACTGTTGATCTTTACTTATAAAACACAAACGCTAAATTATTTTAAAACTTCAGACCTATATTTATCTTGCAAAAATTACTTGTTTGGAAAAATCACTGATATTTATGAATCCACCCTAATCTATGTTGTTAAAACAACATAGATGTTAGTTGTAAAGAAGACATAATTATTATCCTATAATTTGTAGAGGCAAGTGCTAAAGTTTTTCAAAACTCATAGTTGTGCAATTTATACAAGCAATTGATATTTTTTTCAATATTTCTTGGTCTTTAATTACAAAAAGTAAATGTAAAAAACTTTCAAAACTCACAGCCTCTTACTTTCTAAAAACAAACGTTAAATTAATTTCAGAACTCGCAGCCTTTTACTTTGTTAATGTCAATTCTAAAATTTCTTCAAAAATACAGTCGAGCAATTTATAAACAGCAATTGATAATTTTTTTCAATGATTCTTAGCCTTTACTTATAAAGTAAAATATTAAATAATTTCGAAACTTTCAGGCCTTTATCAATCTTACAATAATATTTGTATGGAAAAACAATAGATATTTATGAATTAAGGCTAATCCATGTTGTTTAAACAACATGGATATTATCCTACAAAATATAAATGCTAAAGATAAAGTTTTTCACTGCTTATTTGTCTTTAATTACAAAAAGCAAATGTAAAAAACTTTCAAAACTTTTGCCCTTTCACTTGCAAAATAAAAACGAAAACCTATTTTCAAAACTCTTCAACCAATAAAAAAGCCAATCCCCACGGATTGGCTAGGTTATTAATTTAAATAGACTTTAAAGCCACGTCTCAGGCCACTTTCGACATAGTCGATTGTGATGTCCTTTGGAATGCTGGCATAAAGTCCTTCTTCGATAACGAACATGTGGCCTTCAACAAAGACATACTCGTCGTTATCCCTCTTCTCATCCGGGGCCACGCCCAGGACAACTCCACTTCAGCAAGCAGACTTAATATATAAACGCACAGCCTTGTGATTAAGCTGATTAAATTTTTCCCTTGACCCTTGAGTTAATTTTATTTCCATAGAATTAACCTCCTCTCTATTTCTTCTTCAATATTCTACCCACTCAGGCAAGTAATTAACCAGGGCAAACTTATTTTTATTTTTATTTAAGAAAAAATCTAAGTCGCCTTTCAGTCGAGATTTGTTAAGTGTGTTTTTCTTTTTATAATCTTTTGATAATAACTATTCTATACTATATTAACAACTAATATCCATGTTGTTTTGACAACATGGTTATTGATTTGAATTCATATTAATCTGTTATTTTTTAGATATTTATTTTGCAAGATAAATAAATATGATAGGCTGTCTCAACAAATATTACCCATGTTGTTTTAACAACATGGATATTATTTAGTCACACCAATCTGTGATTTTGTCTCAACAAGTTTTTTTACAATATTAATAAATGTCTGCGGTATTTTTTCAACAATTGTTTTTGCTAGGTAAATAAGTATGATAGGCTGTCTCAACAACTATTATCCAGGTTGTTTTAACAACGTAGTTATTAGTATTTAGTCACACCAATCTGTGATTTTGTCTCAACAAGTTTTTTTACAATATTAATAAATGTCTGCGGTATTTTTTCAACAAGTATTAGTCAAGCAACTATTGCTTTGAGGCTATACAAAATTTGTAAGTCTATTCCAATAAAAATTTTTACAAGTTAAATAAATTTGGTGTGCTGTTTTAACAGCTAATCCCCATGCTGTTTTAACAACATGGATATTGGTATGAATTCATATTAATCCGTGGTCTTTTTTTCAACAAGTGTTTGCAACATAAATAAATATATGCAGTCTTTTTTCAACAAGTGTTTGCAACATAAATAAATACCTGCGGGCTTTTTCCGACAATTGTTTTTACAATTTCAATAAAAAAGTTGTGGTCCCCCACAACTTAAACTTTAATTCCCAAATTAATATCCGTATTTGTCGAAACATTTTTTAAGTAAAGCGCACATTTCCTCCCGACTAATTGGATCCAGGGGCCTCAAATTATTTTCTCCATCCCCCTTGATGATCCCGTCGTGGATGAGGGCGGCTATGCCAGCTTGGTTGTGCACAACCACTGCGTCCTTAAAATGGTATTCGGTTTTTTCATCGGAAGTCCGCTTGTAAATGCCAGCCAAAATCCTAAAGGCCTCTGCCCTGATGATTTTTTCGTTGGCCTCAAAGACCCCAGAGTTTTCAATGAGGCCTGCACCGACAAGTTTTTGTAAATCTGATTCGTACCAGGCATCAGCAGGCACGTCTGTAAAATTTAATTGGGCTTCCACGTCCTCAGTCATGAGCCTGCCCATTACAGCCACAAATTCCGCATTTGTAATATGGCCCTCAGGTCTAAAGGTCCCGTCCTTGTAGCCGGTAAAGAGTCCGCGGTCGCTGGCCCAATCTATATATGGCTTAGCCCAGTCGTCTTTGACATCTGAATAAGCCAAGACGCTTGTGGCTAGCATGCTAATAATTAATAATGTAATTAATATTTTTTTCTTCAATTTTTTTCCTCCACATCTATAATTAAAAATTCTTTTGGATTGTAAAACCTGGGCACAAATCCATAAATTTTATCAGTAGATCCCACATTTACATAAATTTTTTGCCTTTGATTTAATTCATACAAGCCTTTTTGATAAACTTTTTTGCCCAGCCAGATCTCTCCACCCGGTCCAACAAGGCCGCCGATAAAGGGCAGGCGAAAATGGCCGCCGTGATTGTGGCCAGACAAAATCAAGTCAAAGCCCTGGTAATAATCTGCGTACTCAGGCCGGTGGGCCAGGAGAATATTGTATGAATTCTCGTCCAGATTTTTATAATAAAACTCCAGCTTTTCAAAAAAACTATCTTTGTCCTTGTCTATATCGTCGATCCCATATATTGCAATTGAATCGATTATTTGCGGCGAATTGTCGTCCAAGAGGACCACATTGTAAGAGGCCAAGGCCTTCATTATTTCTTTGCAATCGGCCCGCCTGTGCTCGTGGTTGCCAGTAACATAATATTTTTTAATGGATTTTGTCCGATCTAGAAATTCCCAGGCAGACTTGTTGTCACCCTTGTCATCAAAGATATCGCCAGTTAAAAATATGGCGTCCACATCTGCGACTTTTTCTATTAGTTTGTCCAAATTTTTCCGACCTAGCTTTCCGTGCAAGTCAGAGACCTGGGCAAATTTGTAAGGCCTAGAATTTTTGCCTGCTGTAATTTGTAAGTGATTTTCCTTGAGTCTCAAAGAATAAATTATTCCTAAGCTTACAAAGGCCACCACCAGGTAAATTAAAATCATCTATTGAAATTAAAGCCAACTGCATCGGTTACCGGCATGGTAAAGATTACGCCCTTGGAAGTTTTTTCCAAGTCTAAAGCGTCGTTTATTGCGTCAACTATGCCGTCTTTTTTCTCTGGTCTGGTTACCAAGACTATAATATCTTTTTCAGGTTCAATAACCATATCAAAGATAGCCACTCTTTTTTCTATACCGCTACCCCTGCCGTGGAGGACTGTAGCTCCACTGCCTCCTGCCTTTGCAGCTACTTCTATAACATCATCTGCAAGTCCCCTGTCGACTATTACATAAATTGCTGTTGCTTCCATCTTGTCCCCCCTTTGAAATTTACTATCGGTTGCAAAACAAACTCCCAGGCCGCCGTTTTCGAAATGAAATTTTTCTCTGGCCAGGTTTTTTATTGTTTCTGTCTCTTCGCGGTTGCCAAAAACCCATATCATCTCCATGGTTTTTTCTTCCAGGCCAAGGCTCTTTAAAATCTCGCTATTGGCCGTTCCGCTTGCCCGTACAACTGAATAATGTTTTATGCCAGCCAATCTCATCTTCCTAACAAATTTTCTCGACTGGTCTTCTCTAATTATAATTTGATTTAAAAACATATCTACCTCTTTTTAGCATATATTAATCCAAGTAGCATCAAGCTTACCACAGGTGCCATCGCAACAGATGCGATTACACCAAAACCATCTACCAGCGGATCTGCATTGGGCGCAACTGTTGCTGCCCCCTGCATCATTGATAGGGCAAAGGCCGTTGTCATTGGCCCTGACGCAACCCCTCCCGCATCAAAACTTATACCTACAAAAAGGTCATCAACCTTTCTAAAGAGCATTATGGCTATTAAAAATCCCGGAGCCAAATACATCCACAATTGAAAGCCTCCAAAGTGGATCCGCATGGCCGAGAGCATAACGGCTGAGCCAACGCCCACCGACAGAGCTGTCAATACATAAGACCCGTTTACAGAACCCCCAGTTACATCTATGATTTGCCCAACCAAGGATTGGACTGCAGGCTCTGCCAGCACAATCATAAGTCCTGTCAAAAGTGAAAAGATTATAAAAAGTGCCGGGCTCTTTACATAAAGGGCCGTGCCTAAGAAAAAGGCCATGTCTGAAAAGCCCATGTTGACGCCTGTTAAAAATAAAATCAGGCCGATGTAAGCATAGAGCAAGCCCTTCATAATCCTAGAAAATTCATTCTTGTTTACCTTCATCTTCCAAGCGTTAAAAATTAAAAATATTATTGTAATTGGCAGGGTCGCCAGAGTCGCCTCCTTAAAAGCGGCCATAAAAACTCCGCCGCCAGTAAGAGCCTCAGCTGTGGCCTCTGTCCCTTGGCCAACCGGCAGGATTAATCCCAAGATCAAAACTGCTGCGATCGGTCCGGTCGAGGCCATGCCTACCAGGCCGAAGCTGTATTTTTCTCCCTTATCTGTACCCTTTAATCTTGAAAGGCCGTAGGCAAGTGAGAGGAAAAAGGGAGTGGTAAGAGCGCCAGTGCTGGCCCCACTTGAGTCGAATGACAGGTTTCTCATGGTTTCATTTTGCGTAAAGAAAAATATAAACATGACCAGGTAGACGCAGGCCAAGATTTTTTTGATGGACAGGCCCTTCAAAATCCTTATAAAGCCAAAGCCAATCATAAGGCCAACGCCAACGGAAATTAAAATCAGAATCAAATAGGCGTTAAAACCCACGATTGATTCGACATTTTGCGAAAAGACCATGAGATTTGGTTCTGCAATTGTAACTACAAAGCCCAGCAAAAATCCAAACAAAAATGTTAAAGTTGCTTTTGTTATATACTCGGCCATGCTTCCAAGGTGAACGGCAATCCTCTCTACGCCCAGGCTAACGCCCGTCAAAAACAAAGTCAAGCCTCCTATCAAAACCAGGGAGGCCAAGACAAAGCTCCTGATCATTTGAGCCTGGGTGTCCACTATAAAAAGTGCAGCAATAAGAACCATTACCACAATTGGAACCACGGCCCTTATTACTTCTTTGAAATTTTTTCTAAATATATTCATATTTCACCCCTTTTGCTTACAATATATCCATCAAAATTCCAGCCACAAAGCCTGTTAAAATAATAAAGGCCGGATGGATTTTGGGGAATTTTTCTCTGATGAAAAAAACTAAAATAAAAATTCCCACCAGTAAGTAGTTACTAATGGCATGATTTTTGAAAAGGCCGATTAAAATCGGAGCCACAGCCGCCAGTATAAAACCCAAACTCATTGGCTTCAGATAGGTCATAATGGATTCTACATAAATCGAATCACGATATTTATTTATAACCCTTGCTATTAAAATAATAATTATAAGCGATGGAGCGACCAAAGACAAAGTCGCGACCACTCCTCCCCAAAAGCCCTCGACTTTTATGCCCACATAGGTGGCCATGTTGATGCCGATGGCTCCCGGCGTCGATTCGCTCACACCGATCATGGTTAAAAGTTCTTGGTAGGTAAAAAATCCGTATTTGTTTCCAATTTCCACTAAAAATGGAATGGTGGCCAGGCCTCCGCCAACCGCAAAGAGCCCTGCCTTAAAAAATTCTATTATTAAAATTAAAAAATTATCCAAAGAACTTCACCTCCATGGCAGCAATAAGTGCCGCCCCAATTACAATTAGGGGCAGGCTGACTCCGGCCAGGGCCAGTCCCATTGAAACCGCCATTAAAATCACGGCCTTAAGTGAAGACAATTGCTTTTTGGCCATGCCGTAGATAGTCTGCAAAATTAAACCAACAGCAACCGTCTGCACCATAAGGCCGGCGTAATGAAATTTCTCTCCTATTAGTTCTATAAAATTAAAAATACAAAAAATTATAATAAGGCTTGGGGCGACAAAACCCAAAGTGGCTATGATGGCCCCCAAGACTCCACCGACCTTGTAGCCCACAAAGGTCGTGGTGTTAATGGCGATAATGCCAGGAGTTGCCTGGCCAATGGCATAGTATTCCAAGAGTTCATCTTCACTTGCCCACTTTTTATTTTCGGCAACCTCTCGGGTAAGGACGGGAATCATGGCGTAGCCACCGCCAAAGGTCGAGATCCCAATTTTAAAAAAACTTACAAATAATTCAATAAACTTCATCAATAACCGCCCTTACCAGGGAATCCATGGCGTCAATTATCCGCGGGTCATCAAATTTGATCAGGCTAAGCTCAGTGCAGGCCAACAAAATCTTGGCCCCAGCATTTAATTTTTCTTGAATCATAGCCTCAAAGTCAGGAAAGTTTTCTATCCTCGCCTGATCTCCTGCCTTTATCCTGTAAATTGTCTGCATAGACAAATCTTTTTCCGCTTCCGTGAGCTCGATTAAATTTTTGCCTGCCTCTGCAATGGCTTTCCTATAAATCCCAGTCTTGTAGGTCCCCCGTGTTGCAAGCACGCAAATATTATCACCTGCATCGTGGACCGCCAGGTCGACCATATTTAATATTTTTTTGTCGGTCATCTTTTTAAAGTCGTCCATAAAATAATGGCTGGTATTGCAGGGAATGGCAAAAAAATCTGCCCCCCAGGCTTCCCCCAGTTCAAAGTGACTTTTAAATCTGGCCAATAGGTCCTGGTCGTCGCCTGTTAAAATCGCCTGGGTCCTGTCCGGCATGAGATTATCGGAGATCAAAAGCGTTTCAATATGGTCCTGGTCAGTCTTGGCTGGCGAGGACAAGATTATCCGCCTGTTGAATTCGCATGATGCCAGGGGTCCCATGCCGCCGATTATGCAAAGCTTCTTCATCTTTCAATCTCCTTTGATGTACGCAGAGACACCCACTTACCATCGTGCAAAACCTTTCTCACAGAGCCCACAAAGTCAAAGCGGGTCATAAAGAGTTCCCGCTGACAATTGGTGCACCGTAGCTTTATATCCACGCCGGTCTTTAGAATTTCCCATTCGTTCTTCCCGCAAGCGTGGGGTTTTTTCATGGTAACTAAATCGCCCACATAATATTTTAACATTACTTCTCAATCCTTATATCTAAATTATTGTGAACAACGCCAATTCCCGCCTTGGTCAGTGCATCGTAACCAGTTAGACGCATAAGGCGTTCAATCCTCCACTGGTCGCCGGGAATTGTCTTGCAAAGAGCAGTTATAATCACGCCCTCTGGTAAAATATCCGTCGCTTCTAAAATCGCCACAGGTTCAATAACTGCATGGTCAGAGTCAACCGCCTTTGGCAGGACGTCTTTTAAAATTTCTATAGCCTGGTCCACACTGGAATCATAGGCAATAGGAAATTTTACCAAGGCCCTTTGAATATTGCGATTGCGGTTTGTAACCACGCGGATCTCTCCGTTTGGAATCACGTGGAGCTCACCGTTAAAATCGCGAATAGTCGTCGTCCTTAAAGCAATATCCGTAACTTCCCCATCCTTGCCAGCCACAGTTACATAATCGCCTATGGCCAAAGAATCTTCAAATATCAAAAACACACCACTAATAACATCTTCAACCAGGCTTCTGGCACCAAAGCTGATTGCAAGTCCACCGATACCGGCGGTAGTAATAATGGCAGATGTGTTAATACCGAACATCTTCAAAGTTGACAGGAGCCAGGTCAAGAGGATAACAATCTTAAAAACGCTCCTGATCAAAGAGGCCAAAGACTTGACCCTCTTGGCATCCTTGCCGTGAAGCCTGTCCGTAGATTTTTTTCCTATCTTATTTGCAATAAAGCCGGCAAGCTTTACAAGTATCTCGGCCAAGATAAAGGTTACAAGCGCAACCACAATCTTACCCCAGACATTCAAGCCGCCAGCCTCATGCATAAAAATAGATTTTATATTCTCTATCATATTCTAATTAGGTGTCCTGCCTGTGCCATTTTTTCGTATATATCGTACATATTTGTAATGCCGCCTACTTGTACATCTTCTTTTAGGTGGAAGAAGTCAAGACATAGGCCGCAAGCGTTAATGTTTACGCCTTCTTCAGCCAATTTCTTGAGGTCGGCCAAAACTTCTGAGTTTGAAGTTACAAGCTTAACTGCTGAGTTAAAGAGCAAAATTTCCTTTGGCTTGTGAACAGCTTCAGTCAGTGTGTAGATGAAGGACTTGATTAAAATGTGACCTAGCTCTTCATTATCGCCCATGTGGTCTTGGGAAAAAGCAATTACCAAGTCTTCGTTCTTGGCTGCCACAAAACCGGATCCTTTTTTAATCTTTACAGAAAAATAGTCTTCTATGGTTTGAACTTCTGCGCTTGCACCCAAGCTTTCAGCTAATTTTTTGAGGTTGTTAACTGCAACTTCGTTGTCTACTAGTGTTTCAATTGTCTCAACTTCTGCCTTGTCCAATTCTTTTTTTGTTAAAATTACTGGTTGTGGACATAAGAGTCCTCTTGCATCAATCATCTTTTACCTCCTAATAAATTAAAAATCCATTTCTAAATTCAACGACAATCCTGCCGTCGTAATGAATTCTTTCTATATCCCGCTCCGTTTCAACAGAGCTGATTAGACCATCGTCGCCCACCACTTTAAACTCGCGGCCACCGTAGATCACAAGCTCCTTGTCGAGCTTGTAAATGTGGTCCAAGCCAGATGATGGGACCTTTTTAATGGCGTTTAGACTATCATCCATAATAATAGTCTCCCCATCTGCGATTAAAATATAATTTTTATTTATCTTTTCCATGCCATAGAAGTCTTCGTAAGTCCGCCTAGCGTCAACCTCGCCATTTTTGATAAGGATAACCTCCTTGTCAGTGACCAAGATGTCGCCGCCCGAGGATTCAAAAAGCCTGAGGGGCACGTAGCCAGACAACTCAAAGAGACTGGTAATTTCTTTTTTGGTATTGACCTTGGAAAAAAGTGAACTCAAACCGTTTTCAGTCCGCCTTAAACTCAAAACCTTGAAGCCGTCCTTGGTCGGGACCAAATCGATGGACGCGTCCTTGGACAAAAAGCTCAAATAAGGATCCAAATTATCATCAAATACCCTGGTTTCAAAATTGAGCCCATCATCTGAATACAAAACGATTTTGTCGCCAATTTCTCTTAGGCCATTGATATTATTTATGGGTTCAGATTCCATAATCAAATGATTTTCGCTATCGATAATATCCATAGTCTTGGACTCGTCGTCTACAAAAAATATATAGCCGCCTGCCCCCATCATCTTAGCATCATCAGCGGTCAAAACCCGTTCATACAAAAGATTGCCGTCAAAATCCATGGCTGACATGTGGTTGCCGTCCAAGATAAAAATCTTCCCATCCACCACATAGCAGTAATCCTTGCGGGGAGATTCGATGTACTTGGCCCGACTTTCCTCGGCCTCGCGATTTTTCCTCATCTCGTACATGGATACAACATAATCGCTGTTGATATACAAGAAGACGCAAGTTATCAAAATAAACATGGCCAGGGCAAAAAATATCAGCCTACCTAACTTCATAAGACCACCTTACCAAAAATAATGGCGCTCTCTGGTCTTGTCTCATCTTCGTCGTCATCGTCAGAAGCACTTGCCAGCCTTGGGCTAATTTCAAAGTCATACTTGCCATCTGGAATCATAATAAGAAGATCATCCTTTTTAAGGCCCACTTCCTTACCCTGACATTTTAATTGTAAATCATCAGCCAAGGAGTAAACAAACAAAATCTTGTTTCCTACAAAGTCATCCTCCACAATAAGCTTATCAAAAAATTTCAAAACCTCCATCTTGGCCTGGAAATCTTCGGATGCTAGCATAGAAAAAACCCTGCCAGCGTCCATTGCCACGATGTCTTCATCAGCCATAAACCTAAAAGTCGTCTTGGCCTTGATAAGCATCTTTGACCCCTTATAATTAATGGGTAGATTCTTATCAATAGGCACCAAAAAACTCTTCATACCAGGAAACTTTTCAAAAGCCTGACCCTCTTCCCTAATGTCAAAGCGGACCAGCCTAATCTTAAAATCCTCTTTCTCCGAGGACCCGCCAACTGGGTAGACAAAAAAATCATCTGCCAACCCCCAGTCATGCCTAGTCGTATTAAAATTATCTATCTTAAAAAGATTCATATCTCTTCTAATCCTCCACATTTATTTTATCACAAGCGCCCCCAATATTCAATAAAAAAGCCCCGGCCAGGCCAATAAAAAAGAAAATATAAAAAGAAGAAAAAATAGTAGCAAACAACTTGCAATTTATAGGGAGCTATTGTAAAATACAAGAAAGGTGGTGAGAAAATGGAATTGTTAAAAGAAAAAATATTAAAAGAAGGCATAGTAGAAGACGGAAACATCTTGCGTGTCGATAATTTTTTAAACCACAGGCTAGACATAGAATTTATTAACGAAATTGGCCTGGAACTAAATCACATGTTTAAAAACAAGGGCATCAATAAAATCCTAACCATCGAATCATCAGGAATCGCAATTGCAACAATTGCAGCCCAATACCTGCACGTGCCCGTAATCTTTGCCAAGAAAAACACCCATGTAAACCTACCAGAAGAGGTCTACATTGAAAAAGTAAATTCCTACACAGAAAAACAAGATAAAAATATAGTCGTGGCCAAGAAAATGCTCACGCCCGACGATAAAATCCTAATCATAGACGACTTTTTGGCCAAGGGTAACGCCCTCAAGGCCCTCATTAACATGGTAAATAAAGCCGGCGGCGAAATCAAAGGCATAGCAATAGTAATCGAAAAAGCCTTCCAAGGAGGCGGAGATGAAATCCGCAAGATGGGCTATGAGGTGACGAGTCTTGCAAAGATTAAATCTATGGATAATGGAACCATTCAATTCGAAGACTAAAATTTGAGGTTAAAACGGCGATATTCTCGCGAAAAAATATACGACGAATGCTCATGCCCACAATGGGCAATCCCATTCGTCGAATGTCCACAATTCTCCTCAGACTATTTCAATCAATCAAACATCGCCAACGGCTCGTTTTCTTGAGAAATAGGTTGCGTGAGTCCTGCATACCAATCAACTTCGCCTATTCGAAATTTCTTGGCGACCATAAAGGATCGCCTCTACAGGAAATTTCGAGGCTCGTTTCTTTGGCAGGGCTGCAACCGGACACTACATGGCTCCATGAATATCCGTAGGATATTTCACAAAAAAATTCCCTCGCAAACTATGTATAATAAAAACTAAAAAATAACGCGAAGTGTTGTATAGGCTGACTTTATGTCAGCCATTTTTATTGAAATTTATATAAAAAAGCTCGCCTTTAAAAACGCGAGCTGATCTATTAATCCAATTTTCTAAGTCCCTCATAGAGTTCATTAAAGGATTTTATCTTTTCCATTCTGCCAAAGGAAAACTCTTTATTTTCGCCAAATTCCAACAAGAAACACTTGGCCAGCTCTTCAACTGTGACTTCAAGAGTTTCAAAAAAAGTTTGATATGCGAAGTTCTGCTCCTTGCTTCCCTCTTCAAACATATTAACTATCATTGACTCGCAGACCTGGTCCAGTGGATACAGCTTTATGTGCATGAGCTCGTGAACGATCGTCTCCTCGATGTTTTCGTCCTTGGGACTCGCAGCATTTAGCAGTAAAATCGCCTTTTTATCAGTTGGATCAATTTTAAAATCCCCTGTCTTCTTCCAATCATCATCCTCTACAAATTCCAGCCTAATGTCCCACTCAGGAACTATCCTGAGCTTTTTTGTATACTTATCAAAAATTTCCCTTGCCTTTAACTTATCCATATCTATCCACCTATATCCTATTCCAATCCCTGTCCTCTAGCCTTAAAAAATTGCCCTTGTTATCAGCGAAAAGTCTGCCCTCAAAGGGAATTTCGTAGCTGATTTTTGCGTTCAAATGCTTAAATGTCATTATAGTCTTGGCAAGTCCAGTCTTCACTTCAAAATTCGAAATTTCATTCCAGGGCATAAGGAGGAAATCTTTCTTTAGAGTGTTTGAAACCTCTACCTCTTCTATGCCCTTGGGTGAAAAATGCAAAACAAAAGTCCGACTGGAATCCATAGCATAATAGAGCTTACTGGCAAGTAATTTTAATAAACCTTTTTTAAAATCATTGTGTTTCATTACAAGCAAAAAATTTTCACGATCGCCAAATCTCTCATAAACCTTATCGCTAATCTCCTTAGAAGAATTAAATAATAAACCCATATATCCTCCTATTTAAAAATAAAAACTTCCTTTATATCCTTGTCCAAAACCTTGCAAATCTTGTAGGCAGTTTCCAGGGTCGGACTAATAGTGTTGTTCTCATAAGCCATGATCGACCGCCTCTTGAGGCCGACTGCCTGGGCCAACTTGTGCTGGGACAAACCCATTTCCTTGCGAAATTCTGCAATCCTATTTTCAATCACCACATCCACAAACCCACCTCCTCAAATGGCCTTACATTTTAGTACATGTGTCACATTTATAGTACATATGTTACATTTATAGTACCATCATAAAAGAATAATGTCAATATGTTTTGAAAACAATTTATAAAATTAATCTAAATTTCTTATTGCGAAAGCATTTAATGAATCTAGATTTCTGCAAATAAAAAAGCACGGTTGCCCGCGCAAATTTATTTATAAATCCAAGTCTCTGTTTTTTCAATAAATCCATCCACAAAAATATTTTTGAGCCGCATGGCAATTGGATCGACATCGTCAGCCTCAAAAACAAGGGTCTCATAATCTCTAAAAATATCCTGGCAAAGGGCAAGCAAAAAGTCATCACCTGTCGAAGACTCCTCGGCCAAGACATAGGCAATCTCATTAGCCTCCACAAAAGCAAAATTTTTCCCATCAATATAAAAGACTTCGTCTGGTAAAATTTTCATAAATTCCTCAAAGCTCGCTGTCATGGGATTTATTGCTTGGTGAGTCTTTTTATAATGAAGATAATAAGCCCAAGAAAAATCACGATTTTTAACTGACTTCTTTATCTTTGTTTGACTAGGCGCAGGGCTCAAATCAGCAAAAACAAACTCGCATGAATAACAAGTGCGCATAAGTTCAAAACCCTTTGACGAAATGAATTCCCTCTTTAAAGCGTCTTTGCCATCAAGCATAAGCTGAAGCGGCGCACCGTATTTTTCAACAAGGCCTCTAAAAGAAGGCAGTGAACATATATCCTCATCCTCAAAATCAATATAAATATTCCTATTATGAAAAGCATTCCTAAAAACTTTAAACATAAAGCCTCCTATAAGAAAAAATTCCATAAATTCTCTTAGAACAATTATACCATAATTTATAAAATTTTTATAAAAATATAATTATAAATACCGCACACAAGTCTAAAAAAATGGCTGCCATAAAGGCAGCCCCTACAACGCTTCGCGTATTTTTTGTTCCTATTATATTTTTGAGAAAAAACCTACACTCACCCTTTTAATTTGCGAGGAAATTTCGATGAGATTCTCTCTGCCTATATACATAAATTTCGTTGGAAAATTCGATGAGAAAGGCGATGTACAGAAATTTTGCGAATGAGGTGGGCTTTGTGCCCTCCGCAGTGAGAAAACATTTCGAAACAAGCCTTTATCGCAAATTTAACGCGAAATTAACCGCAAATTTTTAAATATATTGTGAGATGAGCGCCTTGGCCTTTTCAATCCCATACTTATTACTTGATGAGAACGGTACAATCGGGTGCACTGCCTTTAATTTTTTCTTAATCACCTTTTCCGCCTGCTGGTACTTGCCCTTGGCGATTTTGTCCGCTTTGGTTGCAATTATCACGCAATCTATCCCTGTATGGACGATGTAGTCATACATGGCGCAATCAAGAGCTGTGGGCTCGTGCCTGATGTCCACGATTAAAAAAATTGCCTTGAGGTTTTCCCGTATTTCCAAATAGGTGTTTATATAATCAGCCCATCTGTCTTTTTCATCTTGGCTGGTGGCAGCATAGCCGTAGCCAGGCAGGTCGACCAAGCGGACCTGATTATTTATATTGTAAAAATTTATGGTCCTGGTCTTGCCCGGCTTACCCGATGTCCGTGCCAGCGCCTTCCTATTCATAATGGCATTTGTAAAAGAGGACTTGCCCACATTTGACCGGCCGGCCAGGGCAATCTCTGGAAGATTCGCCTCTGGATATCCGTCAGGCTTAACTGCAATGGCCTCCAATTCTGCTGAAATAATTTTATCTAAGTGCAATTTTAAACACCTCTCCAACATTTTTTACAAAATGAAATTCAATATTTTCCTTTACATTGTCGGGAATTTCGCTCAAATCTTTTGCGTTTTCCTCTGGAATTATAACTTCCTTGATTCCCATCCTGTTTGCAGCCAAAACTTTTTCCTTGAGACCGCCAATGGCAAGGACCCGTCCAGTTATAGTTAGCTCCCCTGTCATGGCAACTGTCCTGTCGACTGGTTTGTTGCTTAAGGCTGATAAAATCGCTGTCGCAATCGTGATGCCAGCACTCGGTCCATCCTTGGGGACTGCCCCTTCAGGAACGTGAATATGAATGTCGGTTTTTTTGTAAAAGTCGTCCTCCACTCCAAGTTTTTCCACGTTCTTTCTAATATAAGTCACAGCTCCAAAGGCCGATTCTTTCATTACATCGCCTAACTTACCTGTGAGTTGGATCTTGCCCGAGCCCGGTGTTGCGATAGCCTCCACTTGCAAGTTGACTCCGCCAACGGAAGTCCATGCAAGGCCATTTGCCACGCCAACCTTGTCCCGCTTGCCCAGCACATCTGCAGTGAAAATCTCTGGTCCCAAAAATTCGTGGACCTCCTTTATACCTACAGACACCTTATCAACCTCGCCCTTGGCAATTTTAACAGCGGCCTTTCTAATGACCTTGGCCAGTTCGCGTTCCAGATTGCGGACGCCGGCCTCACGGGTGTAAGCTTCGATAATTTCCCTGATGGCGGGCTTTGTAATATTAAAATTATTTGTGTTTAAACCTGCATTTTCCCTTTGCTTGCGCAAGAGATATTTGCTGGCAATATTTAACTTCTCTTCATCTGTGTAACCGCTAATCCTGATGACCTCCATTCTATCGAGGAGGGCTGGCGGTATATCCAGAGAGTTTGCAGTCGTGATAAATAAAACTTGGCTTAGATCAAATTCCAAATCCAAATAGTTATCCACAAATTCCTTGTTTTGCTCAGGATCCAAGACTTCGAGAAGTGCAGACGCAGGATCGCCCCTAAAGTCTGAATTGATTTTATCAATTTCATCCAAGAGGAAAACTGGATTTTTTGTCCCAGCTTTTTTAATGCCAGAAATAATCCTGCCTGGCATAGCGCCAACGTAAGTCCTCCTGTGGCCGCGAATTTCTGCTTCGTCGCGAACTCCACCCAGGGACACGCGGACAAACTCGCGGTCAAGTGCCTCAGCTATGCTCCTTGCAATGCTGGTCTTGCCCACTCCTGGCGGGCCAACAAAGAGTAGTATATTGCCCTTGGACTCTGGATTTAATTTCTTAACAGCCAGGTATTCGACAATCCTGTCCTTGATATCGACCAGGCCGTAATGGTCGCGATTTAAAATCTCCATGGTCCTGTCCAAGTCGATTTCTGATTCAGAAGCTTCCTCCCATGGCAAATCCAAAATCAAATCCAAATAATTTCTGATAACGCCTGTCTCAGCTGTATTAAAAGCATTTTGTGAAAGCCTCTTGACTTCTTTAAGGGCCTTTTCCTTGACCTCGATAGGCATTGGCTTGTCGTTGATGGCCTTTTTGAGCTCCTCGATTTCGGCGTGGATTTCCTCTTCTTCGCCCAATTCCTTGCGGATAGCCTTCATTTGCTCACGCAAATAATAATCCTTTTGCATCTTGGACATCTGATTTCTAACGCGGACGTTAATTTTTTCCTCCAGTTCCAAGAGCTCTAATTCCTTTTGCAAAACTTCGTAATAATAAGTCAAACGCTTCTTGATATCCAATTCCTTGATCAGGTTTTGGTATTCGTCTTCCTTTAAAAGCGTGATGGCAGCTGCAATATCTGTAAAGCGCTCAGGATCGTCTTCGTCGTAAACATTCATAAAAACATTTTCAGGAATCTTTGGGTGCAGGCTGACATACTCTTCCAGGTCCTTCTTTATAAGCCTGACCAGAGCCGTCACCTCGTCATCAAAATCATCCTCGTCAAAGTCGGGCTGGTAAGTGGAAACATTTGCTTCAAAATATTCGCCCTCGTCTGTAAAAGTTTCAATATGGCCACGCATCTTGGCCTCAATCATAACTCGAATGCCGCCTGTAGGCAGCTTCATAATCTGTTTAATATTGGCAACCGTCCCCCAATGGTAAAAATCATCCGCCTTTGGGTCCTCGGTCTTGGCGTCTTTTTGTGTAACCAAAAGAATAGGCTCCTCTCTCATAGAGGCAACTTCAATCGCCTTCATGGACTTGGGCCTGCCAACATCAAAGTGAATCATCATATATGGAAAAATCGAAAGACCACGCAGGGGTAAAACCGGCATGCTTTCAAGATTAATTTTATATTTATTAGTAATCATATTACCTCCTACTTAAATTATATCATAAGACACCTTATTTGCAAACAAAAACGGCCATTATAAATGGTCGTTTATTATTGTTGTTAAAAAATATCCACAAAAACGAAACTAAAAAAATATGGCTACCATAAAGAATTTTTCTTTCAACTTTTGGGCGGGACTTTTCGGGCTACATAAAGTAGCCCCTACAACCGCAGAGCGATTTTTGACTAAATACCATTGATATGTGCACAATATATTTTAAATTTTTTCAATAAAAAATGGCCTTTAACGGCCATTATCTACACATAATTTGCGAAGGAATTTCAATTCGATTCTCTCTGCCTTTATACAAAATTTACGAGGAAATTTCGATGAGATTCGAAAAGTGAAATTTAATCGGTCATGTAGCGTCTACCTTTATGGTAGACAAACCGATTAAATTTCACTAGAATATCGCGAATTTAACACGAAATTAACCGCAAATTATTTAATGAGGCTCATAATTTTCGTGTAAAGTAGATACGAATAAAAATCCTCCCTCGCCGGTAAGTTCTCAAAAAGCTCTGTCGCATCCACGATTCCTTCCCCGTCTACAGAAGCTTGATCGATTATCAGGCTGCCGTCTTTGAGGCTAATAAATGGCGTGAACTCGCTGACTTGGTCCCTGTGCCTCAAAATAATCTTAGCGTTAGAATAAATGTCGCTGATATTTACCGCCAGCAAGGCCGGACCAGTAACGGACATGTTCTCAACTGGTAGATTTTCCACTTGAGATAACTTTCCTTGTTCAGTCAAATCCAACTGTCTAAGGGCAATAGTTGTCGACTTGTACTTGGGGATGACCAAATAAAATTCTTGGCCCATCAGACTTATATCATAAGTTTCTGGGTCTGTCGTAATCATTGGCAAAAAGACTGGGTCTGCATAATTATTAAAGACCGCCTGCCAAGGATAGAGGCTTTCCACCAAACTCTTCGTAGTCTCTTCATCATAGGCTCCGCCAACAAAGAGTATAAAGGCCTCTATATTTTTGTCCTCTGGATTTAGGCCCAAAGCCTTGGCCGTTTGGATAAAGGCTGGCGAGATTTCGCTATCATTTATATTCATGCCAGCAATGGGAGCTGTCGCTATGGATTCTCCACTACCACCATCAGCATACTGTTTGTAAATAAAATTTACCTGGCCATTTTGATCTATAAAAATCCGACTCTTTTGAGGATTATAGGAATCCCATAACTCATCTAAGGCCTTGCCTTCAAAATACTTGGTGCCCCACAAGAAATATGTATCGTCCATCTGCGAATCATAAAGATTAGCCATGCGATTATATTCCCCTTGGATAGTAGCTTCCAGTCGGCCCATTATCTCATCCTCGCCAATGCCAAAGTGTTCCAAAAGCTCAGCGTCACTTATCAGCTTACCAGTGCTTGGATAAATCCTGTCTGGAATTAAAAAATTATAAACCTTGTGTTTGATAAAATATCCTTCATTAAGATTTAAATATTTTAGGTGGACGCTAATAATTTCCCCGTCATCATAGGCAGAAAAACTTGCATCCACAGGCAGGTCGGTGCCAGCATAATCGTCTTTACTTTCCTCAATAATCTTTAAAAATTCTTGAGAAAGATTTATTAGCTCATCGTTGACCTTCATGGCGTCATTAGATGTCAATAAAATCTCAGGCAGGTGAAGGCCGTCAACGGGATTCTTGGCCAATTCCATTAATTTTGGATCGATCAAGTCCTTCCACAATTCCCTGTCCTTGACATGGTCAGACCTAGACCCCATAATAGCTCCATCAACCAAAGCTTGGTCTATGTCCTGTTCCCCGAAAATTGGACACAAAAGGAGGAGAACATGGACTACACTAAAGACTACAAAAAGAAGAAAGTAGAAGAATATCTAAACTCAAAACTATCACTTAGAAAATTCACAAAGATAAACAACATCCCCAAAACAACCCTTCAAGGCTGGATCCAAACACACAACGAATACGGACCAGATGCCTTTATGGACTCAAGCAAAAGAAACACCTTAACTTTACAAGAAAGACATAATCTAGTAGAATTGTACCTAAGGAAGGGAGATGCCCTAACAAAGTTTGCTAAGAGCCATGGCATACCAGCCATGACATTTTCAAGCTGGGTATACAAATACTACCAAAGGCTCCTTCCTGAGTATATACGAAGGGAAGGCCAAGAATTGAGTAAAGATAAAAACCTTAAGAAAAGCAAATATTCAAACATAGATGACAAGAACGAATTCATAAAAAAATTAGAAGAAAAAGATGAGAAGCTACTAAGACTTGAAATAGAAAACGCATATTTAAAAGAGTTGAGGAGGATTCGACTTCAAGAAAAAACGAAGAAAAAACAAGGATTGCCGAAGACCTCCGAAGACAATACCCACTAAAGACAATTCTTGAAGTAATAGGACTAGCTAGATCCACCTTCTACCACAATCTAGACAGAATGAGAGAGCCTGACAAAGACTCAGAACTAAAACTTAAAATGCTAGAAATAAGAGAAGCTCATCCAAACTATGGACTAAGAAGAATACACGCAGTATTAAAGATGGATGAAGAAATAAACATAAAAAAAGTCCATAGACTATACAAAGAACTGGGCATGCAAATAAAAACCAAGAAAACCAGAAAACCATACACATTCCTAGGAAGCCTAAAAGACATACCAAACAGAATAAAAAGAAGATTTGACTCCACAATGCCAAATCTAAAACTCTTTACAGACACAACCTATGTAAAAATATATAAAGACAAAGAAAACTATACATGGGCCTACCTAAACGCCTTCATAGATGGATTTGACAGGAAAATAATCTCATACAACGTAGTAGACAACATGAGAAAAGAACCCTTCATAGATCTAGCAAAAGAAACCATAAGAAAAACCAATAATGCAGAATACAGAAGAACATTTCATTCAGACCAAGGCATCATATACTTCAGTAAAGAATACCAAGACCTACTAAAAGAAAATAATATCTACCAAAGCATGTCAAGAAAAGGCAACTGCCTAGACAACTCAGTCATAGAAAGCTTCTGGTCAGTAATTAAAAGAGAAAAACTAAGTAAAACAAAATTCAAAAGCCTAGAGCAGTTACAAAAGGCAGTAGATGAATTTGTGGAATACTACAACAACACAAGAATAAAAGAAAAGAACAACTACCTAAGCCCCAATGAAAAAAGGGCCAAGTATTACGAAGAAAAAGAAAGAGCATAAAGAAGCTTTCTTGCCAAATTTTAAATTTTTGAATAAGCTTTATGTCAAGGGCTATGCAAGTTGCTTCGCAACCCTTGACAATCGCATTCAAAAATTTAGTTAGCAAGTAGAAAGCATTCTTTTAGATGAACAAATTATTTGTCCAACTTTTTGGGAACACCCCACTAAACTTTTGAATGGGTCCCTACTAGTCAATTGGCTTTCACTAGTGTCCACCTCTTCACCAGCGTCCGCTCTTTCACCAGCATCTGTCTTCTCATCAGTGGTCGTCTCTTCACTAGCGTCCGCCTTCTCATCAGTGATCGGCCTCTTGCCAGTGGCAGGGTCTTCAACTTTTTTCGAACACGCCATAGTAAAAACCATGGCGAAAATTATCGCAATTATAATAAACAGATTAAATCTCTTCATCACAAACCTCCTTTATGTAAATACAGATTTCTTGTCTGTATTTATTTATACCCTTAATGCAAATAAAAAATGACCAAATGAAATGGCCATTAGATTTTAGTTATTAAAAAATATCTACAAAAAGAAACTAAAAAATATGGCTACCATAAAGTGGTATGATACATGCAAAGTAGACAGTCTAATTAATTAAAAACCCCAGAAAAGGAGAAAAAATGGGGAAAATTAAATTTGACTTAGAAACAAAAATACAAGCATGTAGAGAATACGAAAAAGGAAACAAATCATTCATAGAAATAGCCAAGGAAATAAATGCAGGAGATACAACTGTCGCCTCATGGTATGTAAAGTACAAGGAAAAAGGAGAAGAGGCTCTAAAGTCAAGAACTTCAAACGGAAGTTTTTCAAAAGAATTTAAAATGAAGGTAGTTCAAGACTACCTTACAGGAAACTACTCCTACCAGCAACTTGGACACAAATATAACATATCACACTCAACTGCAGGTAAATGGGTTAACATGTGGTATAATGGAATTACACTCAAAGATACAAAACAAAAAAGAGAGGAAAATTCCATTATGAAAGCCAAGCAAACAACATACGAAGAAAGAATTGAAATAGTAAAATGGATCCTAGACAACAACAATAATTACAATAAGGCAGCAGAAAAATTCAATCTAAACTATGCACTTGTATACAAATGGACACAAAGCTTCTTAAAAGAAGGAGAAGAAGGCTTAAAGTACAAAAAAAGAGGGCCTAAATTCAAAACTGAAATAGATGAAAGTAAACTCACAGACACAGAGAAATTAAAACTTGAACTTGAAAAAGAAAAAGAAATTAGAAAAAGACTTGAATTAGAGCTTGAAGTTCTTAAAAAAAAAGAAGCTATGGAAAAACAGCTATACACTCAAAATTACGTCAAGAAGCTCAGTACCTTACGGTCGACATCTTCAAAGAAAAAGGATACCAAGTAAAAACCATCTGTGAAATACTAAAGATCTCAAGAAGCAGCTACTACAAATACAAAAAGAGACAAAAACCTGAAAAAGAAAAACAAGATGAATTACTAAGTAGCTTAATAGTTGAATACCATAGAACCTATGACGGAATCCTAGGCTACAGAAGAATGACCATGTTCATAAACAAATTAAACCACAAAAACTACTCAGAACAATACATCTACAGACTAATGAAGCTCCTAGGAATACAAGCAAGAATTAGAAGAAAGAAAGTAATTAGAAAAACAATAGAACCATTCTACACAAGAGAAAACATCCTTAAAAGAAAATTCAAAGCAGAAAAACCAAACGAAAAGTGGCTCACAGATATAACAGAATTTAGCATAGCTGGAGAAAACAAAAAGCTCTACCTAAGCGCAATACTTGATCTATACGACAACAGCATCATAGAATATGAATTGTCCTACAGAAGCAATGCAGAGATTGTATTTAAAATGTTTGACAAGGCCATAGACAAATATCCTGATGCAAAACCAATATTCCACAGTGACCGTGGTTGTCAGTATACATCAAGAGCATTTAAAAGAAAGGTGGAAGACCAAGGTATGAAACATAGTATGTCAAGGGTAGGTAAATGTATAGATAACGGACCAATGGAAGGATTTTTCGGCATATTAAAGGCAGAAATGTTTTATGGTAAAGAGTTTAATTCTTTAGAAGAATTAAAAGAAAGAATTGTTAATTACATTGAATTTTACAACAACGAGAGGTTTCAAAAAAGATTAAACTGCATGGCTCCGTTGGAGTACAGAGAGCATGCAGTTTAAATATGTGTTTTTAATTAATTGTTGTGTCTACTTGACAAGGGGCAGTTCAAAAGGTAGCCCCTACAAACGCTTCGCGTTATTTTTTAGTTTTTATACACATAATTTTTCAAGAAAATAATCTTAACTTTACCCCTATATGCACTGATATTTCGTAGGAAAATTCGATGAGAAAGGCGAAGTGCAGAAATTTTGCGAGTGAGTCGTATAAATGATACGTCGCAACGAGCAAATATTTCGAAACAAGCCTTTATCGCGAATTTAACACGAAATATTTTATAAATAGATTATTGCGTTCAGCCCATAATTCCCTTTTTCTCTTCTGTATGAATGGAAAATTTTACTCGTAAATGTATCGTGTTTGCAAATATAAATATCCTTCGCTTTTAATCCTGCGCCGATCAATTCCGCTTTGACGAATTTTTGCAAGTCAAAATAATATTTGCCTGGATTTTTTTCATCCACAGTCAAGAACTTGTTAAAGTCCCTCCGCCCTTTAAATTCCTTTACAAAGTCCTCGCTCACTTTGAAGGAGGCTTTTTGTATTGATGGTAAGAGATAGGCTTCCATTTCTGTCCGCCTGCCAAGTTTATTTATGGCCTCACAATAGATGCGTTTTTGCACGCCCCTCCAACCTGAATGCAGGAGGGCGGCCCTCTTGGAATTTTTATCCTTGATTAAAATCGGTATGCAATCGGCCGTGACGACCATGACTGGACTACCGTCACTAATAAAGCCGTCCACGCCCACGAACTCGCCCGGATGCGGGTCGACGATTATATTTTTCGTGTGCTTTTGCCTGGTCTTTGAAATGGGCTTGTTCGTCATCTTGAAGTGCCTGAGGAATTTATTGGTGTTTTTCACATTGTAACGGCGGAAATTATAGGGAAGGCCCGTCATAAAAAGCCTGGCCCCGTCCGCAAATTCCTTTACATAAATTCCGTCTGCATATTTTTTCATTTGATCCATAAATAATACACCACCATTATGATCGCCATTGGCACGCCGAAAAATCCTATGAGGAGGGAGTTCAAAAAGTTCAGGGGAATCTCCCCGCCCACCATGGATATAAAGGCGTTTATAACAATAATTATAACAAAGCCGACAGCTGCGTTTACCAGGAGTTTTAGAATCGTCTTAAAGGAAAATTTTAATATTAAATAGACTAAGATTACAATTGCAATTGCAACTAGGCTCATGCCGCCAGCCTCCTAATCCATTTTTTATTTCTGGTCCTGGGCAAGGTTGCAAGCAACTTGGCAACTTCTTCCAGAGAAATCAAAACCATGACCCCATAGAGTGGCCAGCCCAAAACTATGGCTCCCAAATAAGCCATTGGGACTCCGATTAAATAGGCTGTTGAAGTCTCGGCCACCAGGGAGTATTTTATGTCGCCGCCACCGCGGACAACGCCGACCACGATTGTGGAGTTGGCGGTCTTGATCGGATAAAAAATTCCCATTACAACCAAGGCCTCCATGGCAATTTGTCTAACCTCTGGTGTCAGATCAAAGAGCAAGAGCAGATATTTCCTGGCCAAAATTAAAATTATTCCCAGGAAGGCTCCCAGATAAAGCGAAGCGATGATAGACTTGTCGGCCATGTCTTGGGCCCGGTCCAAATCGCCCTCGCCAATCTTGGTCCCAACTACAACCGCAGTTGCAGAGGAAAGTCCGCGGGCAAATATATAAAGCATATTTGAAACGGCAAAGGCCACTTGTACGGCCGCCGTTGAATCAACACCGGTCTTGGCGTAGAAAAAGTTGTAGAGGACTTGGGCAAATGACCAGAGGATTTCCTCCAAAATTACCGGTATAACTATTAGGGAAAAGTTTTTGAAAAATTTAAAATCCGTCTTGAAAAATTCGGCCAGCCTAAAATAAAGAGGCCCCTTGTACTTAACAACTACAAAAATATAAACGCCCAGCTCGATAAATCTTGCTATAATAGTCCCAACCGCTGCACCCAAAACGCCCAGCTCAGGCATGCCAAATTTACCAAAGATAAAGCAGTAGTTAAAAAAGGCGTTGGCAAAAAACGAAATAATGGAAGCCATTAAAGGCGTACGGGGATTACCCGTTGACCGCATGGCCACGCCAAAGGCAAAGGACAGGGCCGTCACTATATAAGAAGAGGAAACCGCCCTTAAATAAATTACGCCAGCTTCAATAACCATAGGATCATCGGCTATAAAAAGCGCAATAATCTGATTGGGAAAAGTTAGGGCGCAAATATTAAAGATCAGAGCTATAAAAAATGAAAATTTGAGGGAAAGGATCATGGTCTTTCGCACAGATTTGTAATCCTCCCTGCCGTTAAATTGTGAAAATAAAATAGCCGATCCCGTATTTAAACCAAATAGAAAAAAGCTAAAGAAAAAGAAAACCTGGTTGGCCAGACCAACGCCTGCAATGGCGGCCGTGCCAAGCTTGGTAATCATAAAAGTATCCAAAGTATTTAGGGACGAGGCGATAAGCGACTGAATTGTAACCGGTATTGCAATCTGCAAGGTCGCATTTACAAATTCCTTATCCCTTAAAATTTTTTTAAGCATAAAAAACCTCCACATCAAATGTAAATATATACTTATTCTACCACAGACTCCCGCCTCCTGCAATTACATTTTGGTTAAAGGCCTTGGGATAATTTGTCTTACAAAAAAATATTTGTCCAATAAAAAAGCCCTTTTAAAATAAAAAGGTTAACAAAAAACATATATATTAAACACAAGATAGAAAAAATGCCTAAAATATGATATAATAAGGGCATTAAGGGAGGAGTGGTGGGATGAATATAAGTTTAAAAATAGCTATAATAATTTTATTTGGAATCGCAGGAGGCAAGGTCTCCAAGCGATTAAATCTACCAAATGTAACAGGATATTTGCTGGCAGGACTGCTCTTGGGCCCCTCGTTTTTAAAACTCGTAACCCCAGACGACGCCGGCATTATTGAATTTGTAAACGAATTTGCACTGGGCATTATAGCCTTTGCCATCGGCGGAGAATTTTTCCTCCCCGATTTAAAAAAGCTGGGCAAGGATGTCTTTGTAATCACAGTCATGGAAGTCGTGGGCGTCCTCGCCATCGTCTTTGTGATGATGAGATATGTCTTAGGACAGAGCTTTGTCTTCTCCATAATCATAGCCTCTATGTCAGCTGCCACAGCGCCTGCAGGCACGGTTATGATCATCAAACAGTACAGGGCTGACGGCCCCCTAACAAGGACCATACTACCAGTAGCGGCTCTCGACGATGTGCTTGGCATAATCGCCTTTGGCATTTGTATGTCCCTAGCCAAAATTAGCATAGGGGCAACCGGCGACGTCTCCAAGGTCATGATGTTTGCAGCACCCTTTTTGGAAATAATTTATTCAATTGGACTCGGCTTTGTGGTCGGTTATATTTTTACATTTTTGTCGACCAAAATCAAATCGCACGACCACATGCTATGTCTGATCCTCGTGACCATACTTGGTACAACTGGCCTTGCAAATATGTTTGGCATATCGGCCCTCTTGTGCAACATGGTCGTCGGCGCAACAGCCTGCAACCTCAATCGCAATATCAAAAGAATCTTTGATATCATAAATGAATTTGCACCGCCAATTCACTTGCTCTTCTTTACCTTTGCTGGAGCGAGCTTGAACCTGTCGGTCTTAAAATCAATCGGCTTTCTCGGAGTTGTCTATGCCCTCTCCAGGGCCATAGGAAAAATTTCAGGAGCAACCATTGGAGCAAAAATGGTAAACGCCCCTCCAAGGGTACAAAAATGGTTGGGCCTGGCACTTTTGCCCCAGGGCGGAATTTCAATCGGCCTGTCCATGATCGTGGCGCGCGAGCTCCCCGACCATGCAGGAGAAATAATCACAGTAATCCTCTTCTCAGTCCTAGTCTTTGAAATCATGGGACCAATCTTGGCAAAAATTTCAATCACCAAGGCAGGAGAAGTAGACGGCGTAGATAAAACTTGGAAATAGGAGGACATATGAAAAACGTATTATTCTTAATTTTAAACGAAACCAATAAGTTAAATGAAATACTAGAAAACCTAGTCAAATCAGGTGTGCGCGGAGCCACCATCATAGATTCACAAGGCATGGGCTCAGCCCTATCAACAGGCGACGGCCAACTCTTCGGAGGCCTCCTCCGCTTTGCCATCGACAACAATAGACCCTACAACAAGGTCGTCTTTACAGTTTGCGATGACGAAGAAACACTGGACAAGGCAATCAAAGCCATCCAAGAAATCCTGGGCGACATGACCAAGCCAGGAGTGGGACTGATGTTTACGGTGCCGGTTGGACAGATTATAGGCGTCACCGACCCATCTCACAGGCAATAATTTATTTGCTGTTAATTTCGCGACATTCTCGTGAAAAATTTTTTTAGTCCTCGATGTACACATCAGTACACCTGCGTCCTAAAAAATTTATTTCACTTCGAAGCCCTAGCCCAAGAAACGAGCCTCGAAATTTTCATGTAGCGTCCGATTTATTTCGGACAAAAAAATTTCGAAAAGGCGAAGTTGATTGGCTAGCAGGTCTCGTGTCAGAGATTCCCAAGAGAACGAGTGATAACGATGTTCGATTGGTGAATCTTACGGCCCTCATCGAAATTCCCTAGCAAATTGTATGTATAAGGTAGATAAATTTTAAAACAAATAACGCGAAGCGTTGTAGAGGCCGTGGTTTATCCCGGCCATTTTTTTATACAAAAAAGGCCCACAATAATGTGAGCCAAATTTTAAATCTCTCAATCCAATTTTTTAAGGCCATCATACAATTCATTAAAGGACTTTATTTTTTTCATTCTACCAAAAGAAAATTCTGTGTTTTCACCAAATTCCAACAGGAAGCACTTGGCCAGCTCTTCAACGGTAACTTCAAGGGTTTCAAAAAAAGTTTGATATGCGAAGTTCTGTTCCCTGCTTCCCTCTTCAAACATATTAATTATCATGGACTCGCAAACCTGGTCCAGTGGATACATCTTTATGTGCATGAGCTCGTGAACAATCGTCTCTTCAATGTTTTCATCTTTGGGACTCGCAGCATTTAACATTAAAATTGCCTTTTTATCAGTTGGATCAATCTTAAAATCCCCCGTTTTCTTCCAGTCCTCATCCTCCACAAATTCCAACCTAATATCCCACTCAGGAACAATCCTGAGTTTTTTTGTATACTTATCAAAAATTTCCCTTGCCTTTAACCTATCCATGCCCTCTCCTATATTTTTCAAAACACAAAATCATGCTAATATTCTTGAATCAATTATATCACAAGATATAAAATTTTCATAAAAATTTATATCTTTATAATTATAAACACCTCATACAAGCCCTTATCCAAACACCTCCACAAAAAGCGAGGGAAAGTTTTTCATCCACTATATTTTTACCCATAAAATTTGTGAGTATAAGGGGATGAAATTCGAAGTGAATCGATTTTTTCAAGTCGCAGGTGGGCTCCTGCCCTCCAAGAGTTGAAATAAATCTAATTCATAAAGAAGGTCGCCCCTTAGACCACAAATTTTGGATCCAACCCCGCAAAGAGCGCGGGAATTACACTCGCAAAAACTGATACCACAAATCCCAGTCAGGATCACCCCCGCATGTGCGGGAATTACAAAATACTGGAGCTATACAACTGGTATGCACAGGATCACCCCTGCCAACAGCGCGGGAAAGTTTTTCATTCACTATATTTTTACCCATAAAATTTGTGAGGATAAGGGGATGAGATTCGAAGTGAATCGATTTTTTTAAGTCGCAGGTGGGCTACTGCCCTCCGAGAGTTGGAATAAATCTAATTCACAATGAAGGTCGCCCCTTAGACCACAAATTTTGGATCCAACCCCGCAAAGAGTGCGGGAATTACCGAAAGCATGGCAAAAGTGTAGTGCTTCTTTTAGGATCACCCCCGCGTGCGCGGGAATTACTTTGGAATCTCTTTATTGATTTTTTGTAATTCGGGATCACCCCCGCGTGCGCGGGAATTACTAATCATGATTGAGAACTCAACAGTCGACCAAGGGATCACCCCCGCGTGCGCGGGAATTACGGGAATTGGTGGAATTAAAGAACTATTGGCTAGGGGATCACCCCCGCGTGCGCGGGAATTACGTTTCATAATTTCCTCCTTTGATTTAAAGCTCGGGATCACCCCCGCGTGCGCGGGAATTACTTTTGCTCGACTTACGCTCAACCACTATTTCTGGGATCACCCCCGCGTGCGCGGGAATTGCTTCTTTTGCATTAATTTTGCGTACTCAATTGTGGGATCACCCCCGCGTGCGCGGGAATTACTTTCCGCAAACACATTGGCTTGAAATTCTACATAGGGATCACCCCCGCGTGTGCGGGAATTACGATACATTGCCTGCAAAGTGTTCGTCGCTCATAGGATCACCACCGCGTGTGCGGGAATTACTTATACCACAATATTTACTGACATTTACTGACAGGATCACCCCCGCGAATGCGGGAAGTACATACAATAGTTCAAGAACCCATTTTCATCTTCAGGATCACCACCGCGTGTGCGGGAATTACGACAGCCTTGTATGGGCGACCAGGCAAGAGCTAAAATCACCCCCGCGTGCGCGGGAATTGCTTGGCCAGCTCCGTGTTCTCGTCCTGTTCGTCGGGATCACCCCCGCGTGTGCGGAAATTTTAAATATAAATCAATACATTGCCATAAAATTAGTGCATAAATCACTCATATATTCTGGGCAGTTCCTTTAGCTCTGTCTTTTTTGCACCGGAAATCTGTTTCATTTTATGGGAATTATTGTTAAAAATCCAAAACCATAGGCTTTTTTCTTGCCAATTCCAGAAACTAAGGCTTTTTTAAATTTATCCAAGTCTGTGATAGTAAGAACGCCTTCATAGGTTGCACTTACTAATTTTAAATTAGCAGCCTTGGCTTTATCTTCGTCATGGCGGACAAAAACTTCTTCATCACGACTAGCTATAGAAAATTCATCAGGCCTTACAGTAAATCCATTTTTTTCAGTTCTTGCCATAAAATAGTCATTTAATTCATCCAAGGGAACAGGGACCAGCTGTCCTCGTTTTTCCGGATTATCCTTGTCTCTAATAGATTTTACTGTATTTAATTTGATTCTAAAGTTTGCCCTCATGCCTTCTTTTAAAGAATCTAAAAATTCATCATAAGATTTGCAAGTGGCCATCCCTTTTACCCCATACTTTTCTAGGCTATTAAAATCAGGTTTATCCTCGCTTAAGATTAATAGGTATGATTTATCTTTGATGGTGTCAATCCGCCAAAGTTTTCTGCTGCGATCAGCCTTAGATTTATTTCTGTCATCGGAAAATGAATCCTCAATCCAGCCATGATAGCAACCTAGGTGGTCTAAATCTCTTAAGGTTTTTCGATTGTATAGGTCTATTTCAACTCTTGATAAATACATATTGCACCCCTATATACTTTCGTAAAAATCCAGCGGCTCATCGCTTTCACTCGCTAATACTTGGTCTGTCCTTGCTTCAAAACGCGGTCCAAATTTACGCTCTTTTTGAGAGAAGGAAATCACTCGATCATTTCTCATTTTTGCTGGTGAGTCAGGCAAAAGATCCTTGTCCGCATATATGTCAGCCCTATAAGATTTATGTTTTTTCTTGTACCAGTCTGAAGCCTGCCAATCCAAAGTTTGAAGTGCCTCTATGGGCCCCTGATCTGTAAAGCCTATTATAAAATCTCCAGGTAGAGGGCAAGACCTCCTGCCCATAAAGGGCTGGAAGTAAGGATGGGTTAGAGCATAGTAAATCTCATCCAACCACTCTTCATCTGCATGAGATATGGCAACCACAAATACTGCGTCCTCCATATAATAGCGGTTGGTTACATAATTTCTATCAAGAGTCCCCTTGGCTTTGTACTTGCTAGCTATGTGATAATCTCTGGCAAGGACTCCCTCTTGGTCAATACGGACTGCAAAATCAAGGTTATTTAATTTTTGAACCTTGTCAACTTCGTCTCTCTTGTAACCAAAACTTGCTGCAATTATTCCTATAACTGCAGATTTTGATGGATAATAGTCAGTTGTCCTGGTTTCAAAACGCGAAGATGTACCCCAGGCTTGCATGGGTCCCTTTAGTCTTAATAAAAGCGTTTTCAAAATTCATCACCTAATCTTCAAGATTTTTGTTTATTTCTACTTCTAAATCGTTTAAAAGTTCATTTATACTGCCTTCTGCCTTGCCAATATCGTTTACATTTATGTCATCGATAAGCAAGTAAGCTGTATAGATTGGCTTGTCTAGAATTTTGTCGTATTTTGTATACTCTTCAAAGAGCCTTTCAATAGACTTGTTCACATATCCTTCGTTAGACTTTACTGGCTTTTCAAAGGCGCTAACCATATTTACTGGTCTGTCTGCCCTTAATGATACGACAACTGCTTGTGGCAGGGTTTGGTTGGCAAATGTATTTATCTTACCTGTTGGCATGGACTTAACAAAGGCTTCCACAAAGAGTTTAGTTGCAGTAATTGTGCTTTCCTTGTCGCCCAATTGCTTATAAAAATCGTGGAGGGCAATATTAGCGTAGCGATAAAGTGTAGATGAATTGTATTCGATTGTACCAAGCATGCCAGCCCCTGCATTATCTTCAGGAGCAAGATCATCAACAGCTGTGAAAAAGTCAAATTCACTTTCTATAGCATGAGTTGATATTGCGTGGGCAACTTGAGATGAAGCGTCTACACTAAAATTATTCTTACCAGCTAGCATTCTCCCAAAAAGATACGTGTCTACAGAATTGTTTTTTATTAAAATTTCTTCGATGTCTTTGTTAATCTCAGTTTTTTTCCCTAAATCTTTTTTTTAAAATTTTCTCCATCGTTTTAAACTTCCCTTCTTCTTGTCATTATCTTTTTCCTCTTGCAATTCTTCTAGATATAACTTTCCTAGATATGATATTTCTTCCTTGTTTTCTAAATAGTATTCAATTATACTATTTACTTGATCTTTGCTGTACATAAAAAGCACATCCAGCACTGACTCACCATTCTTTTCTTTTACACCAAAACCTAAGGATTCTATTAAAAATAGAATATCATATTGAGTGTTGGATTCAAAATCTAAGCCTTTATCATTAAACTGTTTAGAAAATAACTCCAGAACTCTTTTTGTTCTGGTCCCCTGAAGTATACTTGGGAATTCTAATCTGATTGCTCTCTTCCAGCTTTGAGAACTAACTCTGGCCCTTGTCACTCCTCCATATTGAGCAGTCTTTGGACTACCTGTATCGTCCCTATTGATATTTGCTGGTGGTAGGGTTTGAATTGCGTGAACATCTAGGTATAGTCTTGGGTTAATTTTTCTTTCCATTTTAATTTTCTCCTTTCGAATCTCTTTGTCTAAATTTGTAGTAGGACCTGGCCCACTTGATTTTTATACCGTCTTTTTGATTTCTTAAAAACCAATATAAGTCTTCTGCTAGGCTTGCATAATCAACTTTTTCATCCGATTTGGCCTTTAAAAGCTTAATCATCTGCCTGAGATGGTTTTGCAATTGGGTGAAATTGCTTGCTGTTACCAAGGCGTTAAATCTTGCATCTATGGACTTGCTTTCCCCTGTTCTTAATGTACTTAGGGCGTCCCCCAGGTTTTGCCTCCACTCTCCTTCTTGATAGTCTAACTTTAATACAGATTTTACACTCGCCTGTTGGTGCAAGGCGTACATCTGCACAGCTGTAAGTATGGCTAGCTCGTAGTCATTTAGTTCTTTCCTTGAGCCTAGCAATTCTTCAGGAATATTTTGAAAGACAAAGGCAAGGGCCTCCATATTATTAGAAAGATTTTTATTTATTGAGTTTCTAATATTGGCAAGCATAGCCCTAGTGCTTGGCACATCCCTGGTGGCATCCAGACTCCTTAAAATTTTGGCCGTCTCATTGTAGACATTTAATCTTGAATCCTCCACTTCTACCTCCTTTATAATATATTTATCGCTGATATTAATTCATTTATTGATGTTGCAATATTTTTATAAATTTTTATATTTTTTCCCTCAACTACAACTCCAGTGAAAAATTTATTACTTAGATTATTAGTAATTGCTTCAACCTCATTAAGAATTATCTTTTTCAATCTCTCTATCCACTCTTTGGTTTTCTCGTCCTTATTATCTCCTATTCTAATAGACGATAACCAATCTCTAAAAGGTTTATCAATTTTGTAATAAATTTCTTCTAAATAATATTTTATTCTATCAGACCTCTTCTTGCTATCTACCCCTTCTAGTTCTACAACTACGTCGATAAATTTTTTGTAATCTTTGTTTATGAATTCTTTTGTTTGTTCAACAACATCTCTAACTCTAATAACCCAGCCTTGCTCTGAACAATCCAATGAAATATCAAAATTCAAGTTTAATTCATCATATATTTCATTAATCATAATGTTCGAAGATGTTCCATCACTTTTAATTCCTAAAGATATTAATTCTACTTTAGATAAGTTAATATACTTTGAAATTACTCTTATCCATTCAACTATCCCTGGAATCCTATATAAATCATCATTAGATTTTTCTTTTAAGTATATCATACCAAAATTCCTCCACATTGACTCATGTGGAGCGTTTTCTTTAGGTGAAAATACTTTTTCATTCTTTTTATTTTTTTCCCAGATTGTCATACACTCTAATAAATTTTCTTTCTTATCTAATATTGGTAATTGAATAATATCAATATACTTACCATATTCATTTTCTTCTTTAGAAATCTTTATAGCACGACTATAATCAGTATACAACCTAGCTAAGTTATCTATAGAATTTTCTTCTAGATAATACTCAATATTTTCTTTAGGTGAAAACTCCCATAAAGGTGTTTGGATATTATATCTAAATTTATCATTAGGATGTACTAGTATAAGATTTAATAATAAAGTATTGAACAAGTTATCCGTTTTATAATGAAGCCCCCCTATGGCATATAACCAGCCCTTATGTCCATCATATTTCCCTATGCTATTTATTCTATCGAAAGATGTTATTTTTGTTTTATCAGGTGATGTTGTATAACCCATCAAATTAATAATCCATCTGGCTAATTTATCATTAGATAATCCACTTTTCAATGAAACTTCATCTTCGCCACTAATCATAGAAAAAATAGAGGTGTTATCTTTGATCTCAGATATTAATCTGTTAATTGTTTTAAAAGACATAAATCCGGGTTGTTCCGTAGGCCCTCTTTGATTGCGTAATTTAAGTCTTTTCATTACATCCTCTGTAACTTGATAAAAGGGATACTTATCATGAAAAAGATTAAACCTATCCTCCCATTCCTTCAAGTAATCAATCACTATATGAGGAAATTTTCCGGCTGCCCACAGGTCCTTCCAAGTTTGCATTAGGGCGTCTTCATAGTCTTCGTAGTCCTCCATATCGACCGGCTCAACCTGCTGCATGCGATCATTTACTTTAATTTCATCGTAAACCTGGCCATCTGCCTGATACCTGGAGAAAACTGTGTGCAAGATTGCCAGTAAAAATCTCATAACTGCGAAGTCTTGGGTTGGCATGTCCCCAGCCAAAGCAATGTAGTTGTGGGCATTTTCAAAAAACTCTCTTAGTCCAACCAGATCTGTAGTCCCCTTGTAATCAGTAACAACTGATATCCAAGGCTTTTCAATCAAATTAAATTCGCTCATCTTTATCCTCCTTAATTATTTTTAAACCATAGGTCGTATCATATTTTAAAGTCTTTTCAAATATTTTAAATTCATTGTTTTCATCAAATATTATTCCAAGACTTCCCTTTAACCAGCTCTGATTTTCCCAATCGGGGAAATTCTCCAAGTAATATTTTTCCAGCTCACTTATAACTTGGTCAATCCCCTTCCCATAATAAAGGGCTGCTGGTAATTTTATAGACCGCTTAGCCATTTCCATAGCGGTCTTGTTGTCACTTGAATCCAAGAGACCAGGCTGATCAAAAAATTCATAACCACCTTGGCATGCCTTGAGGGCAATTACTTCAATTGTATCAACACTATCTCTAACCTGGGCGCAGGCTTTTATATCCGAAGATTCGGCCGCATGGTTGGAGTTTTTAATCCAGTCGGAAATGCACTTGTCCTCTGATGTTTTTTTCAAAGGATAACTAATGCAATAATTTTCGGCCTTGTACTTCTGTTCATTAATTTGTTTATCTTTTTTCTTTTTGTAAGACTCATAGACTATTTTTAAATCATCAGCTAAGTCCAAGTCCTCTTCATCATAAACCAGTTGGACTAAATGGGATATATCATTAGGCAGATTTATTTTATCAGGTAAAAAGTATTCAGTCCTAAAGAGCAGATACTCTGAATAAACATAAGTACTCGGCTTGTCAAAATCATAATTGCCACAAGAGAGCACATAGACTTTTGGATCTTTTAAGTTCTGAGGCCTAAGTGTCTTTTCGTGCCTGTGAAGCCTGCCCATCCTTTGTAAAATCAAATCCATGGGTGCCAAGTCTGTTATCATAACATCGAAATCTATATCTAAGGACTGCTCTATAACCTGTGTCCCTATAATTATTTTAAAGTCTGGCCTCTGACCGCCTTTACCAATAGTATCTATAAGATTTTTTTCCTTTTTATACCTGTCAGTTGCAATAAATGCTGAGTGCAAGAGATCAACTTTATCCGAGCCAAATTCCTCTGAGCATATTTTGGCAAAGGCCTGGGCTTTTTTAACAGTATTTACTATAATGCCAACAACCCCACCATTAGGAGCGATTTCTTTTATTAATTTAATAATCTCATCACTCTTATCTTTAGGAATTTTAATTATTTTATAATCCACTCCTGGCTCTTTGGCGAAATCAGAATATTGTTTGATAGTTTGACCATCATTGTAGGTTAAAAGTGGGTAGGCCTCGTTTGTTTCAAAACCCTCAGGCTTTGGTGCTTTTTTAAACTTGTAGCCAGCTCCTATCATATAAGTTTTTAAAAGCTCGTTCCTCTTTGCTATTGGCAGGGTCGCAGATAAGATTACAACCGGAACCTTATAGGCCCCCAGCCATCTTAAGGCTTGATAAAGAAAAACGCTCATATATGCATCGTACGCATGTACTTCGTCGATTACCACAACCTTGTTAGCAAGGCCTAGGTGCCTTAACATCAAATGCTTTTGCTTGAGGGCGGCCAGTAAAATTTGGTCAACAGTCCCCACCGTAAAATCATCTAGAATTGAAACCTTCCTACCAGCAAACCATTCATTTACGCCAACGCCGTCCTCACCATGAATATTTCTACTCTTAGGCAGGCTTGAAAATTCATCATTTAATGCAGCCTTGCCATGAATGAGACGGATTGATTTTTCCCCATCAATCTGCCCCAGCCAATCCTTAACCCTAGAGAAAATTCCATTCGAAGTCGCCTGAGTTGGCAGACCAAAAAACATACCCGTCCGTCCAGTCTTTTGTGCCAGCTCTTCAACCGCAATCAGAGCCGCTTCGGTTTTTCCAATGCCCATGGGAGCTTCTAAAATAACAATTCCCGGCTCATCGATTGCAGCAATAGCTTCTGATACCTTCCTTTGGGCGTCCCTGGGTTCATTGATAAAATTAAACCTTGCATGATAGATATCTTCAAAATATACTTTCGGTTCCCATGTAGCAGCCCGATCCATATACCAATTACTAAAACCCTCTTTGACCCTATCTTCATCAACTTCATTCTCATTTATATCTATAAGCGGAAAATACTTTTCGTTACTAGTAATCCAGTCCGCCATAACTAAAAGCCCAGACAAAATAACTTGCCCGAGCTGAGAAATCAATGGCAGGTCAGCAGGAGATAAAAAATCGCATGAAGACATTGCCCAATCAAAAATATTTTTATGTATTGCTTGCCAAAGATTAGCTAAATCTGAATCAATATTATCATCTTGGTAAAGGCTAGAAGTAAATCCTAAGCATTCATCTGATTCATGTCTTGATAAAGGTCGACCGTGGTGGGCACCAACAATATTGGCCACACAAAAATTAACGCCAAATTTATCTAAGATATATTGGCCACTTTTGTTATGTGGGGTGTTGTCTTTTTTATCAAGTGCATACAAGTCCAGGTCCTTAAAGCCAGCTCCCTTTAACTTTTCAATCATAAGATCATCCAAATCTTGGTCTCTATAAAAAGAGTCCTTGACCTGAAAAACTGGACTGGCCTTACCTATGTCATGAGTTGCCCCAATAAACTTGCACAGATTTTTTAAAAGCTCTTCCTTATCGGCTGCGTCGGACTGAATAGCATCAAGCAAAAAATCTTTTACACCTTGGGAAAGCCAATGGTCGCACAAAAACCCGCAAACTTCCATGGTGTCATTTAAATGAACCATAAGAGGAAGCCACATAGGAACATTGTCAACTCTATTCTTTTTAGCCCATAAAAACTCTTCCATAGGTCCCCCCTATAAAATGTAAACCACCAGCGTAAATAAAATGTAAAAATATATATACGCCATCAAATCGCTTTAATATATTATATCACACTTGACCTAAAATTTCATTCGCTTTACACTTAAAAATAAAAACTCACGTTAATAACGTGAGCTTATTATATCCATATACATAATTTGTGAGGAAATTTCGTTTTAAAATTATCCTTGTTTTTCTACATAAATTTCGTAGGAAAATTCGATGAGAAAGGTGCAGTACAGAATGGGAGGGAGTGAGGTGGGCTTAGTGCCCTCCGCAGCGACCGACCATTCGAAACAAGCCTTTGTCGCAATTTTAACCGCGAAATTTTAATAGTCTGAGGTTATGTCTATAGATAGTTTTCTAAATAGTTCATAGTCGATCGTAGGCAATATCCCCGTCGAATGTCCTTTGAGTCCAGAGAGTCTCTTTAGGTTTCCAATACTTACCTTGGCGGAGGGGTTATACATTTGGCTAGTTGCCAGGGAAATTAAAACCTCTTCCAGATTGAGCTGGGTATTGGAATTTTTTTCTATATCTCTTTTCATGTCGAGGATTGGATTTAAAATAGCTGGATCAATCATGTGGAGTTCGTCGGGTAGGCCTGAAATGAATTTCAGGGCATTTAAAAGTGCGGCTGCAGCTGAGTCCATGAGTTCGGATTCCTTGCCTGTGATGACCCTGCCGTCTTCGAGTTCAAGGGCGGTTATATTTTTTACAATGCCCTCTTCATTGAAGATCTTCTCCTTGCGTTCGCGGGCGGCCTTGGTAGAGACCCTTTCTTCTGCTTTTAGGTTGAGTTCGTCCATGAGCCGTCTAATGTTGGCCAGCTCATCTCCATTTAACATATATTTTTTGTATTCAAATTGAGCATTCAAATACCGTCTGATGATTTCTTGCTTGGCTGCCTGCCTACAAACTTCGTCGTCGATAATGCCGTCTTTGATGCAATTAACTCCCATATCCGTTGGCGACTTGTAGGCGTCGGCCCCCATAATCCTGTCCAGCATGCGTTTTAAAATTGGGAAGTTCTCTATGTCGCGATTGTAATTAATGGCGATTTCCCCATAGGCTTCCAAGTGGTATGGATCGATTTGTATTACGTCTTTTAAATCTGCGGTCGCAGCTTCATAGGCCATGTTGACCTCGTGCTTAAGCGGCAGATTCCAAACGGGAAAGGTTTCAAATTTAGCATAGCCTGCCCTGACCCCGCGAATGTTTTCCAAATAGAGTTGGGAAAGACAAGTCGACATCTTGCCCGAACCTGGTCCAGGCGCAGTTACAACTACGATTGGCCTGGTCGTTTCTATATAAGAGTGCTTGCCAAAGCCCTCGTCAGACAAAATCGTGTCGATGTCGTTGGGAAAGCCAGCCGTGTCTTCGTGCTCGTAAGTCTTGATGCCGTCTGCATTTAATTTTCTGATAAACCCGTCCACATTTTCGTGCTTGTAATAACGATTGATGACCACAGAGTTGACCAGGATATGCTTTTCCTTTAGAGTATCGATCAGCTTCATGCACTCGGCCTCGTAGGTCATGCCTGTGTTGTTGTTCATCTTGTTGGTCTCGATATCGTAAGCGCGGATGGCAATTACAACCTCCAGCTTGTCGCGAAGCTCTTCAAAAAGGACAAACTTAATATCAGGATCGTAGCCAGGCAAAACGCGTGAGGCGTGCATGTCGCCCAAAAGCTTTCCGCCAAATTCAAGATAAAGCTTCTCAAACTTGCCGACCCTGTTCAAAATCTTTTTAGTCTGCTCTTTTAAATATATTTCATTAGAAAAACCAATTTTCATATTATCACCTGGGATAATTTTATCAAATTAAAGGATTTATTGCAATAAAAAATGGAGAAAGTCATCTCCATTTTTATGTATTCAAAGTCGATTTTGTCGTGCTAAATCCACTTCAAAAAATTTTTTTTCTACAAGGCCTTGCTTATTTTTATTTAAAACTAGGCCTGTAAATAAAACTATCATAAACAATCCTAGTGACAAAAATAAGTGAATAGAAGAATATTTTTTTATAATTACCGGTATTAAAATAGCTCCTATGCCTACAAATGAAGCCACAGAGTTTATAAATATAGATCTTTCCAATCGAGCTCTGACCAATGTCTTATCCTCCCTGCCAGATACTCCCGTAAATATTCTATAGTCGTTTCTTTTTATAGATGCTCTGAGGGATAATCTACAGATGAATTCATCTAAGATGAATGTAGCCATCACTAAAATTGGTTCTATCGACTCCCTGCCTAATTCCCCATAAACATAATATCCGCCTGCCAGCAATAGAAATACATTTACAAAAAATATATATCTCCCTATTTTTCTAATCCTGTCTAAAGTCATAAAATCCTCCTTTCAAAATAATTTATTAGGTCTTGTGCCGTAAAATTTTTACATATATAATTCTTAAAGTCTCCCAGCAAAATCAATAAAAGTATTTGAATTCCACTTATTTCTCTTTCCTTATAATGCATATACCCTTTTTTCTAGTCATATACTTGACTAATATCCAAATAAATCCTAGTTATCGTCATTTCTAATCTAGTTTTCATTACAAAGGCAATTCTCATATTTTCATCTTTAAGCTAATTTTCCAATAAAAAACCTGCGTCACCAAACGCAGGATAATTTTATATTCTTAAATTGACTTCCTCTCCCCTCATGCCTGGCAGGAGGATTTTCTTGCGCCCGTACATATAATTTATAAAGAGGGCAATCGATGCAAGAGTCCAGGTAACCGGATAGGAAATATAGAGGATAAGCCTTGTGTGATACATTTGAAAGACCGTCATTAGCCATACGATTCTGAGGCCGCAAACTGCAACCAGAGTAATAATCATTGGCGTAATGGAATAGCCCATACCACGAAGGACACCAACTTGCACGTCCATAATACCGCAAAGAGCATAATAAACAGCCACAATTGACAAACGCTCTAGCCCATAAACCACAACGTTTGGATCATTGGTGTATAGATTTAAAAGTGGAGTTCCCGCCGCATAAGCGCCAATGCCCATAGCCAGACCAATAACTGTAACTACAGCCAGACAGGTCTTATAAATCTTGGAAACGCGTTCAAAATTTCTGGCTCCCATATTTTGACTGGTAAAACTCAGAGCCGTTTGATAAATTGCGTTCATACCCATGTAGACAAAGCCTTCAACAGAACCAGCCGCAGTATTGCCCGCCATAACCACTGGCCCAAAAGAGTTGATTGACTTTTGGATCATGATATTTGAAATGCTAAACATGGCCCCTTGCAAGCCTGCAGGCAGACCAATCTTTAACATGGCCCCAACCTTGTGCCAATTTAAATTTAATTTCTTGACATCCAGCCTCATTAGGTCGTCGCCCTTCATCAGGCTCATAATGATCAAAACCGCAGAGAGGTATTGGCTGATAACAGTCGCCCAGGCAACCCCAGCCACGCTCATCTTAAAAACAATTACAAAAATCAAATTAAAAATAACATTGACCACGCCAGACAAGGTCAAAAAGTACATAGGCCTCTTGGTGTCGCCCGCCGCCCTCAAAAGTGAGGCGCCAAAGTTAAAGACCATAAAGCCCGGCATGCCAAGGAAATATATCCGCAAATACTCGGTCGCCAAGTCCAAAACTTCAGGCGGAGTGTCCATCCATTCCAGCAAAATCCTAGACGTAAAAACGCCAAAGACCAAAACCAAAATCCCAGAGATCGCCGACAAGCTAATGGACGTGTGCAGGGTATCCTGCGAGTTCTCATAATCTCTGGCCCCCAAATACCTGCCCATAACAACCGACGCCCCAATGGAAATACCTATAAAAATATTCAGCATCAAATTTATAATAGCCCCCGTAGAACCAACCGCCGCCAGGGCGTGGTCAGAGGCAAACTTACCAACTACAATAATGTCCGCCGCATTAAACATCAATTGCAAAATCGACGTCAGCATAAGCGGCAAAGCAAATAATATAACAGGACCCAGCAAAGGCCCCTCTAACATCTCAACTCTCTTGTTAAACATTGCATCTCCCTCCAATATATTCCGTAATTATACCACAATTTTTTTACATATTCAATCAATTTCGTAAGTCGTAATAATTTTTTAACCAATAAAAAAGTCGAGAGCTAATTAAACCCTCGACTTAGTATATAATTATATTTTGATATTTATATAGAAATCTTTTATCTTCTAGTAGCACCAATAATATATCTATTGTTACCATTGGAATCGACAGTATTTAATATATCCATCAATGTATCAAATGAAATAAATTGGTATCCATAATATTTCCCATCCTGTTCACCATTATTATCCATAATCTTTATTCCCAAACTTGATGTGGGAACTTGGTCATTATAATATATGATTGTAATATAATGGCCACCAGATTTTTCATAATTATAATAAGGAAGTTTTTCCATAAGAGCATGGACTACAGGAGCATGACCTCTTGATAAGCTTTCTAATATAAAATTGTGCAAGTCTTTATATGTTGGTTTTGTCATATATGTCCATTTGCTGTCAGTGTACTTATTAAAAGTATCTCTCATTCTGTAAACCATTGTACCCGAACTTTCACTAGTTTCCATCTCTTCACCTAATGTTTCTTGTTTACTAGAAGGATTGTCTCCTGCGACTTTGCCCTGATCATTTGAATAATAAAGCGATGTTAATAAACTTGCAGGACCACAATAATAGTCATTAATTTGCTTAAACATTTTAACTCTATTATTGCCTGCTTTTAATTCTTTTGAATATTTAGAACCCGAAACCACATAATCGTAATAATTATATCTATTCCTGGCAATAATTTCTATCATTTCCATTGCAGATTCTGGATTTAATTTTAAATCTTCTCTAAACTCTTTTAATTCCATATATTCATCCAGCACTTGTTTTTTAACTTTGTTAAATCCTTCTTCTGATTTAATCGCAAGAATAGGACTTGCAAAAAGTATCAGTGCAACTAGTAATGCAATTACTCTTTTCATAATATCCTCCTAACTATTTATATAAACAATTCCCTTGTATACAATTTCAAGCAAATCCACATTAGTCCTTGGATCTGGAATTTTATTTACAGTATAAATTGGTATATAGCCACTATAATATCCATCATTATAATAATACCTATTTTCATAAGTATCTGTTGCCGATCTATACACTGTAACTCTTACCTCTTTATAATTTCCTCCCGTTCCTGGCCCCACTCCTAAAAACTCTACGCCTATTTTCTCTTCATATATGAAACCATTAACATTATTTGCCATTATATTTTGTGTTAAAAATATAATGCACAAAATGCACAATATGAAGAAAGTAGTTTTTTTCATAATATCCTCCTTTTGTTGATTCGATTTTAATTTTCTAGCGAAATAGTACGAACGCAAAATCTATTTCACATTCCTTACGTCAAATTGCATTTTTAAATCTAAATTTAAACATGACATCTCCTTCTATAATTACTATATCATAATATCAACTATACATCAAGCCGTTAAAGTGTTTCTTGAATATTTAGTTACGATTTAAATCTTAATTTCTCATAAATTTTTCCCCAATAAAAAACCAGCGAAATAATTTCACCGGTGTGAATGCCGTATTTGTTTATTGTTTCTTGTAGCTTTTATTTTTAAAATAAATGCCGCAAAATTTTACTGATATCTATTGAATTTAGATTTATAAGACCTTAAATTTATATACACAAGGATTATTGCTTATAAGCTCATTATCATGAGAAATAATTAAGATAATCTTTTCTCTAGATAATTTATTTAAAGTATCCATGACAAGAGCTTTGGAAACCCTATCCAAATGCGAAGTCAGCTCATCTAGTAAAATTATATTCTTATCTCTAGCCAAGACATATGAAAGTGATAGTCTCTGCCTCTGACCTTCAGAAATTTTATCTCGTTCAATATATTTATCCAAGAGATCATAATAATCCCTGCATTTGAATTCATCTGGATATATACCAACAGCCTTTAATATTTTTATCATCTGGTCTTCTGTCAAGGCGTCATTTATATTGTAAAAGACAGTCCTGATATGGCCATCTATAATCGGTGAATTTTGCTTCATATACGATACACTTCTTGCAATATAATTTCTAGAGCATTCTCTAATATCTTTTCCACATAATTTTATCTTTCCAGAGTAATCAATAGTTATATCACCCAGTATAGCTCTGAAAAATGTAGTTTTTCCTATGCCCTTTTCGCCGCTTATTATATAAAGACCATTTTTCAAAACATTCATATCACCAATGTAAAGCTTGTGTTTAGCAAGCTTTAGCTTTAAATCTTTTATCTCCAAATATGCCGCAGAATTTTCTTCATACTGTTCTTCATATTTTTCATTTGACAATTCATTAGTTGGCTTTAAAAATAATTTTATAGTCTCGTATGCAGCTTTCTTTTTTTCTATGTCCGCAATGTATTCAACAGTATTCCTAAAAATTCCCATAAAGCTTGTGATGGTAAGGAGAAGAGCTGTTAATTCTCCAAGCGTGATCTCTATCTTCCAAAAATATATAATTAGAATTGGTAAATACGTTTGTGCAAAACCTAAAATATAAGGCATAAACATATATTTTAAATTTGCCATCCTAGAGTTTTTAAAGGCCATTTTGTAATTATTAAATCTTGCTTCATAGCCCTCTTCAAATTTTCGGTCAGAGTATTTTGCCCTATCTAAAACAGTTTCATACATATAATTATTGTATTTTTTAAGGTCCTCATTTTTTTCTAAAAGCTCTTCCTCTCTTTTATACAAGTTGCCTTTAAAAACATAGCTATATAAAAGCAAGGCAAGGCCAATCGCACTTAGAACAATTACAATTTTTATATCCAAAGTAAAAATATAAATTACACTAGCTAAGCTCGCTGCAATAACTAGTAGATAATCTAGATAAGTATCAAATACGGATACTAGGCTTTCTAAATTATCAGAAATGAGTGTATAAAGTTTGTCTTTTTCTATATTTTCTTTAAAGGCAGAGTCTATCATGGAAGAGTAGACATTTAATCTTAGTTTTGTAGAAATTTCCTTGTTATACAGCCTTGCTACGTAAAATAAAAGCTGCCTAAAGGCTGTAAGTGTAAGCATAATTAGCACTAGCCAAATAAATTCTTTTTTAATTCCATTTTCAAAAATCAACTTTACATGTTTATCAACTGTATATTCTATTGTGTTATTTATCATCCACACATAAAATGCTTCATACAAAAATGCAAGTAGAAATATCAACAAGAGCTTGATACTTTTGCTAAGCTTATATACCATCTTCATTTTGACACTCCTTGACCCTCGCATTTTTCACTTCATAAATCCTATCAGCATACTCATCCAAATAATCATAGTGATAAGCAATAATATAAGTCCTCTTTTTTGAGTCTTTTATAAAAAAATCAAATAATTTTTCTCTGTTTTTTAAATCCAGTGATGCTCCAGGTTCGTCAAGAAATACTAAAAGCGGATCAGACACAAGAGCCCTGATTATAAATAGTAAATCCCTCTCTCCTCCAGATAAACCACTAAATTCCTTACGATCAAATATGCCTTCTAGCTCAGGCATGCCCATTGATTGCAAAATTTCTCTAAGCTTGTCTCTATCATTAATATTTAAGATTTCATCTATAGACCTTCCTAAAAATACACCATCTTTTAAGGAAATTGCTGCTATTTTACTAAAATCCTCTGTTTTTGATAAATTGTAATTAATCCTTGGAAACCAATCGCCCATATCAAAAGAATTGTATAAAACATTTAAAATCGTAGACTTGCCACTTCCAGAAGGGCCTTTAAAAATATAAATTCCACTTTTGCCAAAAGTCATTGGAGGAAAAGCAATTTTTGTCCCATCAATATACGAAAATTCCCCACTGTCAACAGAATATAAATCCTTGTCATTGCCATCTATAAACTTATAAGTCTTTTTCTCGTTTACAAGTTCGGTTACAGACCTTAGCTCATTCATCTTGGATGCATTTTCGCTCTTGCTATTTATCATCTCTAATATCGATAAGCATGCCGGTAATAAAAATCGGCTGTAAATATTCGTTGAAATTAAAAAACCACCCGGACTAATTTCGGCCTGTAAAAGCAAGTAACCAGAGTACAAAGGAACAATTAGCAAAATAATAATATTAAGTAGCTCTCTTAATAGGGTCAGTACTCTCTCATAAAATAAAACCTTGGTCTCCCTATTTAGAATCTCCTTTAAATTTTTGGCATAGACATTCTTGCCTGTCTCTTCTAAGGCGTTGTAGTAAATCCAATCAATATTATCAATGCTGTTTAAAAAAGTGCTGTCTTTTTGTCCATTCAAACTTGATATCTCATCACTTAGCAGATCAGATTTTTTGCCTATAAAATAAGTCAGAAGACCAAAAGGTATTAGCAAGGCTATTATTAATAAAATCTTATAACTAACAGCCAGATAAAGATAAGTTGAAAATAAAATAATCTCCAGACCATAGTAAACAATGGTGTATAGGTTATCCGCATCCAAGTCTACCATGTCCAATAGATTTCTATCCAAGTTAGTCCTGCCACCAATCGAGTACATTAAAATTCTGTTTCTAAATTTAAGAGGAGAGTTAAATAATAAACGTCTCCTATGAATTGAACCAAGCTCCAGCTTTTCTCTAGAAATAACATAATCCTCAAAAAATTGATCGCAAAAAAATATTGCTAGAGACATAAAGACAATATTAAAAACAAGCAAAGAAAGCCTCATCGATCCCAGCATAATGTAGTCCACACTCATTTGCAAAACATAATTCATATATATGGAAAGACCAGCCGAAACAATAGAAATTATAAGTATTTTTAATATTGCCTTTCTTCTTGCTTTTAATAAAGTAAACATCCTAACCTCTTTTTATGTAAGCACTTGCTTGCACATCATCGCAATAATTTTTTGATATAATAATTATAACATTATAGGCAAGCTATATCAATTAGCAAAAACAATTAAATACATGCATAATTCCTAAAGCAAAATTTTCCCAAGAAAAACCCAGCGAAATACTTTCGCCGGTGTGAATGCTTAATACATTGAATTTTAGCACCAGGGTTATCATTACCATAACCTTCCTTTAAGTTAATAACTCCCCATGCTCCTAAACCTGCACCAATTGCAGTTACAAGTGCCTTTAAAACTCCAACTCCAGCTGTAAAAAATTCCATATTATTCCTCCTCGTTTTCTTTCTTATTTTCTATTTTGTTTAGTGATTTAACTATTAAATTCTTGTAGACCTTATCTCCTTTTTTGTTTTCTTTGAAATATCCAAAGACATGGATTAGATCTCCTTTTTAAAATTCTTTAACAATTTCTACCTTTTCTCCATATACTGAGCAATTTGTATATTCTTTGCCCTTTCCATATTTTTTAACAAGAGCAAAATTTGCTACTCGAACATTTTCTCAATATTTTTCAAATTCTGCAAATTCAGCTTCCTTAACTAAATTTGCATTAATATTTATCATTTCTCTATCCATTAATTTCTTCTCCTTAATCTATAAATTTCAATTAAAAAAGCGACTGAATTTATATTTCAATCGCTAAATGTCTTATATATTAATTTGTTTTAAGTGGGACTTCTTATCCTTATCATTTTAACCTCCTAATTTTGAGTATAAAAAAGACGATAGAGTTTTTAATTTCTATCGTCTATATTATTAGCAAAAATTAGAAATATCTATTTTTTTTACTTTTTATGGCTTTTTTACTTGTACCTCTATCATGTTCTTTAGGGTTTAACACCTCACAAAGATAAATTCTCTTGTCATCTCCATATTGAATATGCAATCGCCATCCAGAAATTTTATCAATATATGCTCGATATATTTTTTTTACCCCTTCAATTTTGTGCAGTTCAGACTTGGGGAAATTATTTGTTTTATGGCACTCATTATCTTCAAGTTCTGCCAATACTTCCACTAACTTTAACTTAAATTTTTCTGGTATAACTTTATTGCATTCGTGAATCACACCTAAATTATCTACTAATCCCTTAATTTCTGCCATTAGTTCTCCTCCTTATCATCATAATCTTCATTAAGCATTTTTTGATAAAGAGATTCCATAATACTACTTATCTCTTTCTTATACTCTCCTGGATTAGTAAGTGCATATATGATGACATCCATTCTACCAAAAATAGGATCATCTTCAATAGATAATATTGCTCTATTATTCTGATCTAATTTTAGAATATATAGTGAAGAATCAAACCCCCTAATTTTTTTAAAAAAGTGTTCCTGGATTAAGCCACTTTTCTCTCCTTCTATAAACATATAAACATTGTTCTTAATTTTTGTAAGAAATTTTTCTTTTTGTATGCTTTCCATTTTCCCTAATTTTTTCATAGCTTTATTAGTAAATTTTATATTTAATTCATACTCCATTTTATTCTCCTGCAATAATTTTATCTTGATATATTTTATATACCCTTAACCTCTATTCTAAAATCTTAATAATATTTGTAGAGCCTCTAGTGATAGGATTATCTTTGGTCTTCAAATAATCCTCCACATCAAACAAGTTTCTATTATCATAATCATCCAACAACTTGTAGTTTTTATGCTTTGTAATATAGAATTTATCAGACAAGAAAGGTCTTACTCCTCTTAACTGATAAATACACTTACCACCATCCATTACAGTTATTTCATCTCGTCTATATAAATCATTTTTACCTCCTCTATCTTCATTTATATTTTCTATATCTCTATTATAGTCGGCAGCGGCCCTTTCTGTCAGCAGCCTAGCACGATCCATTTCCTTAGATTTTTCTATTGTGCTATCTATAATATCTTCGCTAACTCTTGATATTACAAGACCTATCTGTTCTAAAGAAATTGTATTAATCCTAGAAAAATTATTTTTTAAATGTTCCATATCCATAGGGTAGACTGTATTAAACCTATTAGCTACTGCATAAGATATTGAGTCCCTCATAAACTTTTCAAAGCTAAGTCTATCCTCTATATCTATCCTTAAATCAGCAATAGCCAAATTAATATATTCATCTCCATAAATTCGACTTAAAGAAAATATATTTTCGTTTAGTGAATCACTAGCTTCAAATGAAGAATCTCTTATTATTTCTTTTAAAGCCTCATTATGGTTTTCGTGGTCAAACTGCCATAAGCTAACCTCATTGATATTCCTATCCATTGATGTGGTTTGACTAATATCGAAAATGTATGAAACTCTTTGATTTACATCACTTCCAACTAAAATTGGAATACCCTTTTGACCTCTCATAACAACTCTGCCAAAATATTTTTTCCACATGTCAAAAGTCGCACAAGCTCTAGCTTCAGGTTCTTTGTTGTATATACTTAATTGGCTAGAAAAATCATATTTCTGATTATTGCCTATAAATTTTAAGAGTTTTAAATATTCTTTTTCATCTTTTAATATCTCATACTTAATCGATTGGGTGATATTCTTAAAATCATTTACTTGCATATTTCTCCTCCTTCCGCTTTTGGACAATAAAAAAGACGATAGATTTTTATTTATCTAGCATCTTTTCAATCAAATCTATTCAAATATTATTTCTTCTTCAGCTATATTGTAAATATCAATTCTATTTTCTACATTAATATTATTAACAAGCCAACCTCTAAATTGACACTGTTGAATAAATTCTTGAATTCTATTAACCCCATTAACTTCTTTTAATGTTACAACAACGCCAAATTTTAAATTATTTCCGTCTTTTGAGCCTAGTCTTTCTTTGGTTTTAATGCTAATCCCCCACAACTCATTTTCTTTCTTTTTCTTAGGTCTTTTCTGTTTACCAGTTGGTGTTTTTATATTTTCTCTTATATGTTTAACATTATCCCATTTTCTATATAATTTTCTAGCTTCGTCTTCATATAGTAAAATTTTACCTTCATCTGATTGTTTATTATCATTTATGCATTCAATTTTTACATTTCCTTTTTTAGGCTTAATTAAACGTCCAAAATGAATATCCATTTCTGTATTCGTATAATCGACGCCTTGGCTTCTTGAACAATTTGGGAAATAGCACAATGTAGCTTTTGATACAAATGGATGCTTTCCATCCTTTTCTGGTATTGGTATATTATAATTATATGTGTCATATTCTTCTGAAACTCCAGTTATCATAAACTTTATTTCATCTTCAGGAGAATTTACAATATCTTCTATTCTTATAGGAACAACACCATAACCCATTAATTGAGGATTGTAAGCCTTATCATTCCAATCAGTAGCTGAATCTATTAATAAAGCCTTCGCAAGCTCTCTAGTTAAACCAAGTTGATCTATAAGATAAGACATTTTTCTAGCTATCCAAGGTGCTGCAAATGAAGTTCCCATTACACTATATTCTCCTAATGGTGAACATACCTTTACTGGTTTTTTATTATCTCCCCCATAGTAGCATATGTCAGGTTTGTTAAAAAATGATAAAACTAATCCTTCTCTAGAATAATCAGTAGGTTTATTATCAAAATTTACAGAATTTACAACTATTGAATTTATTGAATCGGCAGGAGCACCTATTTTTTTTATATTAGAGTTTTTAGGCTTATTTGTTCCTGCAACTATAAAAATAACATCATTTTCATATTGAATCTTATCCAATATTGCCGCCTCAGGAGATATAAAATTAGAATTTATTTCCATTGATGATCCTAGAGATAAGTTCCATACTTTTATATCTCTATTTGATTCGACGATTTCTTTTATTGATCTTAAAACTGAAAAAGAACTAAACCTACCACTCTTAGCTACTCCAAAATGTCTAACTTTAAATCTCCCACATCCATCATCAAGTTCTGGGTTTAAGCTTGGTCCATCAACAATAATAGAAGTTACCATAGTACCATGTTCATAATCTTCATTTTTCAACTCCAAATTTCTATCTATTTTATTCTCAAATTCTACCCATTCAGAAAAATAAACTCTATTATCAAACATCGTGTCAATTACTCCAATAACAGGTTCATTACTTGGCTTAGGTATAATAGCTTCAATAGTTTTTTTATCAAATACATTTCCCTTGTCTAGAGTTGAAATATCACTAACTGCCATAGAAATCAAATATGGAGCCTTAGATTTTAACAAACTATACTGATCAGGAGTTAGCAGAAGAGTCGTTTCATCAATGCTTCTTACTTCTAAAAAATCAATACCCAATTGATGCATAATATCTGAAGTCTTTGTGCCCGTATCATATATAGTAATAATTGCATTATCCACTAAATTACTTGTATCTTGTTCTATCCCAAATCTTTCTAAATAATATGCATCTACAACTATATTTACAAACCTTGTTCTTGATAAAGTCCCTACAAATAAATTCTCATATTCTTTTTTATTAATCTTTTCAATATCTTCATAAGAAACTTTTTTACCAAAGTTATTAGAAATAATACTAATAACTATCTCAATATTATTTATAGATAAATCAATTGTTTCACTATTTACACAGTATGTTATTATATGCTTCTTATTATTCCCCTCAGTGAATTTCGCACCAACTATTGATTTATTATTTTTATTCAAGCTACTTTCTAGCATTCCCTTTATTCTATTACTTTTAGCAACAACAGTGGTATAATATGCACTTACTAATGGGTTTATTTTTAATTTTTCTTTATCCCAAAATGCTTTATTTTTTATCAAATCATCTTTTAGGTTTTCCAAATGTTCTATGCTTACAAATTTATTTTTTGGAATGTTTATAGGCCCAGGTGTATTGGTTGATTTTTTTTGCTCAAACTTACCTTTTAATTGTAAAATTTCATTCATTAATCTACTCCTTTAATTCTCTTGATACTTGACTTTTTGATATTCCTGTTAATATTTCTATTTCTCTAACTGTAAAACCCTTTTTTTTCAAGGTTTTTAAATCCATATCTTTATTCTCAGAAATAGTTATATACAATCTTTTAAGATAATCATATTCTTCATTAGGATTACTAAAAGCCAAAGAAGTTTTTATTAAATTCTTCAAATCTCCTGGATAAGGAATATCGTCTATTGAAGACATTATTTTTTTAAATAATCTAATATTTTTTCCGGCATTTTTAAATTTAGATAAATAATAATTTAAAATAATTTCCGATATTTCTAATAAATCTTCTCGTGAATATCTATTAAAATCAATTACTGAATCAAATCTTCTTATCAAGGCTTTGTCAAAATGATCATACAAATTTGTTGTAGCTATCAGCAAAATATTTTTATTCAATCCTTCTAATCCCTTTAACACTGATGTTGTTGCTCTTCCCATTTCTCTAATATCTTTAGAATCTGTCCTATCTAAAGCTAGTGCATCAATCTCATCGAATAGTATGACAACTTTCTCAGGTGATACCAAATTATTTATTTCATCAAATAACTTAGCAATATTTTTCCCTGTTTGTCCTAATTTACTGTCAATTATAAAAGCGAAATCTACAACAAATAATTCTCTATCTAAAATTCTTGCTATATGTTTAGCTGTTTCTGTCTTTCCTGTGCCAGGTGCACCCTGAAACAAAAATTTATTTACTCCTATTCCATGACCTGCTGCATTAATAATTCCTATTATGTCCGATTTAATTTCTTCAGGAAGAGGTAACGGGGAATCACCTACCTCTATTTTCTTTACAAATGTTAACTCATTTTCATTATTTTGAGGAACAAAAGTATTAGTGTTTGAAAGTAAAGCCATTATATATTCAGATAGCTGATAATCTCCTGTCTTATCAAATTGATTTGCTATTTGATATGCTTCATTTCTAAAACCTGAATCATTATTTTCGGCATAATATTTAATTAAATTTATAATATTTGCCTTTTTCATTTTCGATACCCCCACATAATTAATTCTTACATTTATATTATAAATCCTTTGGGACAGAATGTCAATATTTGGGACTTGTTTAATTGTTCTAATATTGACATTAAAATATCAACCACAATAGAATTGCCGGCCTGTTTATATAGTTTACTTGAAGTGCAATTTTTTCTTCTTGGATGTACTTCTTCTAGTTTATCTATATCGCTATCATCAAAACCCATGAGTCTTAGACATTCTCTTTCTGTTAAATACCTATACTGACCATTTCCAATATCTATTATTCCAGAATTAGGTACTCTCATCTGTTTTGTGGAAATAGTATAAGAAAAATCTTTAATCACTTTTAGTCGCCCTCTAAAACTATTATCTATACCTTTATTTAAAAATTTCAGCATATAGGGTTGAGTCATTGTATAAAGTTCACTTACATTCTTTTCTAAAAATTCACTTAGTGGTCTTGTTTCTTTCCTCTCCAATTTATTAAAAGAAAAGTTATTTGCTCCAAGACATGAAACAACAAATATCCTCTCCCTTTTTTGAGGTATGCCAAAATCCATTGCATTTAATATTTCATACTTGCTTTCATATCCAAGGTTCTCTAACTCTTTTAGATAAATAAAAAAGGAGTCCCTCATATTTCTATCAAGGACTCCCTTTACATTTTCCCAAATTATCCATTTAGGCTTATCTTTCATTTCTTTAATTATTCTAATTGTTTCAAATAGTAGGCTTGATCTAGTTCCTGAATTTTTAACTCCTCCCTGCTTTTTTCCTATTCGTGAAAAGTCTTGGCAAGGACTTCCATGCATAACTAAGTCTATCTTTTCATTAGGAGCTTTATATCCTACAACTGATTTTGGCTTATAATTTTCTTCATAAAGTGCGTTGTATGATTTAACACAAGCCTTATCTATCTCTACATAATCAACAACTTCATAAGGTATCTTTAAATTAATAAAAGCCTTTCTAATAGCACCTATGCCACCGAAAACCTCTAATATTTTTCCTTATATTTTTTAATAACTTTTTTTCTACTTGTTCTTCAAGCTCTTCCCTGTCTGGGATATATAGGGTGTATTTCGATGCGAATATTTTATTTGATAAATTACCTAAGGCGTATTCTGCTTGGACTCCGTCCTTATAAGTACACAAGATTATCCATATTGGTTCATTGTCCATCTCGTCATTGACTTCTGCCTTATAATAATTAAGATACATATTTATTTGCCCAACTACTTCTGGCATTAGCTTGCTTGTTTTTAGTTCGATTAAGACATAGGACCTTAATATTTTATTATAAAATACCATGTCCACATAACAATTTGTCTTGCCGAGGCTTACCCTCTATTCACTGTCTACATACATAAAACCCTTACCAAGTTCAAGCAAGAATTTTTCAATATGGTCTATTAGTGCTTTTTCTAAATCACTGTCCATCATTGGCTTTTCTTCTGGTAAGCCTAAAAATTCAAATACATAATGATCTTTTACAAGGTCGGCTGCCTTATTTATTTCATTGCCCTTTAAGGCTAGGTCTAGGACTTTTTCTTTATTCTCTTCTCCTGATGATAGGAGCAATCTTTCAAAAAGTGAAGTTTTAATTTGCCTTTTAAGTTCTCTTACTGACCAATTTGCATTTATACTTTCTTTTTCATAGAAGCTTCGCTTTTTCTCATCGCCGAGAGATAAGAGTACGCAATAATAAGACCTTAGTCAATTTGCCAGACAGTGTCTGGCAAATTGGATATGATAAAGATTGTAAGTCCCCTTAATTATTAAATGCCATCAAAATACTCTTCAGTATATAAAACCTCAACTTCTCCAGACCAATTTAGTATTGACCCAATAAAGTCATTGATATCTATGCCAGGCATTTCATAAATGTCTTCATCTCCAAATGTTCCCGAGGCATCTTCAATAAAAACAGTTTCATAACCTCTGTCAGAACATAAGATGGAGGAAAATAAACAACAATATTCCGTATTAAAGCCGCATATATAAACTTTAGATACCTCATTGTCTTTTAAAACTTGGGCAAGATTGGTTTTATAAAAGGGATTACAAGACGTTTTTTCAATCACATAATCTCCCGATCCCTGAATCTCTTCCCACAGGTCTGCATCTCTAGACCCCTTAAAATAAGGGCTGTCTTCATCATCCGAAAGATGCTTGGTCAAGATTACAAGGTCATTATTCTTTTTAAAATCCTCAATTAGACTTTTAATATTGTTTAAAGTCTCTGAAAAATCCTTTTTCTTCAATATTCCCTTTTGCACATCCAATACAATTAATGCATTCATGATTGTCTCCTTGGTTTTTAAATTTAATAATAATTTATTTTTATCGGTTATGGCCCTTGTTGCCAATCAGGAAAAATTCGGTCCACATAAAGTGGACCCTACACGCTTCGCTGGATTTTTCCTGATTGAAAAGGAAGTTTGCAGTCGCTCAATTTATTGCACGATTTGTGAGGATAAAAGCAGCATACCAAATTTCGCTGTGAATTTGCAGTCTTTATAACGAAGACTAGATTTGTGAGGAAAAACGGATGAGATTCGCGAAGTACAGAAATTTTGCGAATGAGGCGTAGTAGACCTACGCCGCAGTGAGAAAAATTTCGAAACAAGCGAAGGTCGCCGTTTTAACCACAAATCCCCCCTATCGGCTGCCGCCTCCAGACCCCCCTCCCGAGAATCCTCCCCCACCACCGAAGGATGCGCCTCCGCCAAAGCCTGAGGATGATCTTGCGCTGGAAGATCCTGAGCTAAAGCCTCTGTGGGCTGACTGTCCCATGGATTGTGAGAGATAATACATTTGATATGGGTGGATATAGAATCCGTTATTAGAATTTTCTTGGGCGAAGGAATAATCTGGAATAAGTTTTTCAAAGGCCTTGGAAACTTCTTCTCCCATGCCATAGATGGTCGCGATTATTAAATAATAATCCCAGAGTTCCACTTCCTTTACCCCGCGCTCGTTGATGAGGGTAAAGTCTTTGAAAAATCTTCTCATGGCGTAGGCGTTTGCGCATTCCCTCTTGCCTTTTTCGGTGAAGAGGAGTTTTTTGTCCGCCTCAAGATAATCATTTGCCCTCAGATATTCAATGCCTCTATCGTATAATTTTTTAAACAAGTCCGTGTAAGACGAATAGTGCTTTTTAAAATATTTTTGCAGCTCTTTGGATTCGAGGATAGAGTTGTCACCTGCAGCTTCAACTACTGCCCTCCATAGAGAACCTTCTTCGCTATCCAAAATATCTGGCTCTTTTAAAATAATCATGGACTGTTTCTTTTTATTTTCTAGATTTTCGTCAGGCCGCAGTGCCCCTTCCTTGATCCACTTTAAGAAGTAAGCCGAGAAAACATTTTCCTCCAGCTTTTTGGGTGGATTTTTTTGCCGGGCCATGAAAAATATGGCTGGAATATAATTGTCCAAGAGGGCGTCCCTGTAATAAGGCGGATTTTCAAAGTCAACTTCATTGAGGTTCTTGGCTTTTTTCCTTGAGCTAGCCTTAAAGATTCCCCGGCCAATCAAGATTGCAATTAGAAACCAAAGGCCCCTAAAGCTATTTCCAATAAAACGGAAAAAGCTCGAGAGTCTGGAAGGGCTTTTATAATATCCACCATTATATTCTGGATATTCATCATATTCTGGATATTCATCGCCGCCATGGTAATCAGACGAATTGTCTTCATTATCAAATGAAGATCCCACAAAGGCCTGGTCTTTTAAGTCTTCAAAAGTTCCTTGTCCCTGATAAGATGGATGAATTAGGCCTTTGTCAAAAGCCATCATCAGGGTCATAGATGATCCGCTGTCGTAACTTTCGTCAAGGGCGACAACTTTTCCCCCATCAAAATTAATGGTCCCCCTGTTGCCAAAGGACCATATACGGGCGTTTTCTTCCGAAAGTTCGACCCCGTCCACACTTAGAGTGACACTGACCTTGTCGGGCGCTGGATTCATCTGGTCGTTTACAAAACGAATTAAAAATCCATCGTAATCTTCAAAGGCTTGGACTGCATTTATATAATCAAAGCTGACTATATAAGTATAGTCGCCCATCTGGGTCTTACCCCAGCAGAGCTCCAGGCCATCACCAGTATAATTTATCCCGTAGCGAAGGCTCTTGGAATCAAAACTTCCGTCTACATTCCAGTTGTCGTCCTCTGTCCACTCCAAGCCGTCTTCGCCTTGGACGCGAAAATTTGAAATGGACATGTGGTTTAGATTTTGCATGGGGATATACCACTCAGTCCCGTCGGTATTATAAACCTTCCACTCCTGTGTTACCTGAGCCGTCCCATCATCTGTAATATTAACTTTTACATTGATCTCTTCTATGGAGTTTGCTCCAATATTTATAGCAAAAAGGCAAATAAATATTGCCAGCAAACTCATCTTTAATATTTTTTTCATCTTAGATATCTAGATTTGGCATCTCCGTTTTTTCATCAGGAGTTTGGATGTATTCTTCTGCCTTATAGCCAAGCATTCCTGCAAACAAAGATGCTGGGAAGACTTTTACAGCTTGGTTTAGCTTGGTGGTTGTGTCGTTAAAGACCATCCTTGCCATGCGAACGTTGTTTTCGTAGCCGTTTATGTCATTCATGAGATTTGAATAAAGGCTGTCGGCCTTTAGGTTTGGATATTGTTCCACAACCAGGCTAACCTGTCTCATGGCGCTTGCAAATGCATTATCGTTTGCCTCTACATCAGCAGCAGTCTTTGGCATTGTGCCCGTCCTTTGGCTAATAACCTTCATCAGTGTGTCCGCTTCGTGGCCTGCGTAAGATTTTACAGACTTAGCAAGCTGAGTCAGGGCATCCCACCTGGATTGTTGTTGGACACCAATGCTTGATAAGGCGTTTTCTCTTCTTTCTCCTAAGCCTACCAATTTTCTTTGCAGAGAAATTACATATAAAATAATTAAAACTGCAATACCTAAAATAATATATAATGCTATCATAATATACCTCCTTATTTTTCTTATACCCAATCAAAAGTTTTTTATAATTATTATAAGCGTAAAATAAATTTGACATTTGTCCTCTTCCTATTATAAAATTAAGGTGTATAATGTATACTGGAAATGAGGAGAACAGATGAAAGAAAGACGAGCCATATTTTTTGATATAGACGGAACCCTGGTGCCCTTTGGCGACGAACGCTGGACTGACCAAACGGTCGGCGTTTTAAAAGAGCTTATAAATCGCGGCTATGATTTATTTATTGCAACTGGCCGCCACCATTTAAATACGCCCAAGTACATCAAGGAAAGCGGTCTTTTTACTGGCTTTGTTTGCTTAAACGGGCAGATGATTTTTGTAGACGACAAGTGCGTCCACCAGGCTGCAATTTCTGATTCCGCAATTCAAGGGCTCAAGGACTTTTGCAATGCCCGGGACTTAACGGTCATGTTTGCAAGCGCTTCTTATTTTCATTTGTCAAAGCCCGACAAGGACTTCGAAGCCTATGTCGAACAGCTGACCACTTATAAATACGATCCAAATCCAGACGCCCCGATCTTGCAGGCGACCATGTACATCCATCCGAATTTGGACAAGGACCTGCAGGCGGTAATTCCCGACTGCGTGATTACCCGCTGGAACGACAGGTACATCGACATAAATGCCAAGTCGTCCTCCAAGGCCGAGGGAATAAAATATTTTATGAAACACTTTAACATTGACCACAAAAACACAATCGCAGTTGGCGACGCAGGTAACGACCGGTCCATGCTAAAGTTTGCAGGCACAGGAATCGCCATGGGCAACGCCGACTTTGAAACCCAAGCCTGTGCAGACATAGTTATAGGCGCCGATGTCGACGGCGGAATAAAAGATTTATTAGAAATTTTAAAATAGAAAGGAGAAAGATGGCAAGGAACAACGAACGCGCTACAATTGTTAGAGTAGTCGCCTTTATAATTTTAATATATTATGTATACGTGCTTTTAAAGACCTCGATCTTTACAAGGCTTTTTTCAAAAAATTTAATGAAGGGCTTGGAGCTCACGCCCTTTAAGTCATTGGCTTTTACGGCGGATGCCTTCAAGGACCCGGCTGGAATTTTTCGGTCGACTGGTTTTAAGACCCTGTCCGGCCCTGTCTTTATGTTTTTGCCCCTGGGCTTTCTCTTGCCCTTTGTAAATCCCCAACTCAAAAGATATATTAATATACTTGGGATTACAGCGGCTCTGTCCCTATCGATTGAAATCCTTCAATACATTACAAAAACTGGGATCAGCTCAATCGACGACTTACTCTTAAATATAATCGGCGCATCCCTTGGATTTTTAATTTACAAAATCCTCCGCTTTGCCTTTGTGAACTCATAATGAAAAATATTAAAAGATATTTGGCAGCCGTCCTCGCCCTTTTGACCTTCCTTAGCCCCATAAACTTGGCCAAGGAAATCGAAACCGAGGCAGCCTACGCCATCTACGATTATTCAACCAATAAAATATTATACGGACAAAAAATCGACGAGGAAATTGCAATCGCATCTGTCACAAAACTCATGACAGCCCTTTTGGTCTTCGAGAAAATCAAGGCCGGCGACCTAACACTCACCGACACCTATACTTACAATCAAGAGGAATTAAATCTTTATATGTATGGGTCAGATGTTGGCATTCAACTAGGTCAAAAGGTCACTGTGGACGAACTCTTGCAGCTCCTTATGATTCGGTCTTCCAATTCATCGGCCCAGGCCCTGGCAAAACTCATTGCTGGAACTGAAGCAGAATTTGTTAAACTCATGAATGCAAAGGCCCAGACCCTTGGCATGAGTCACACGCGTTTTATAAACAGCCACGGCCTACCCATAATTGCGACTGACGATCAAAACACGTCGACCATCAAGGACCTAACCATTATGGTCAAAGAACTTTACTCCAAGTATCCGCAAATCATTGACTATTCGAAAAATGCGGAGGCAAATCTAAACCGGATTGGCATCCATATTAAATCGACCAATCCCCTCCTCGGCTACAAGACCGTGGACGGATTAAAAACGGGGACAACAAGCCGGGCTGGCAAGTGCCTAATTGCAAGTGCAACTGAACCTGCAGAAGGGATCGACCTAACCAGGCGAGTCTTTACATTTTTGTTTGGTGCCAAGACCGACAAAGAAAGAATGAATGTGTCCAGAGATTTAATTGACCTGGCCTTGGACGACTATGTTTACAAAAGGGTTATCGGCACTGATATGACTTTCAAGCAAGACCTGGATCCCATTAACTTTGACCAGGAATCCGTAGAAATAATTCCCGACCACACGCTGGATAGACTTTTGGACAAGAAAAACCTCTACAAGCTGGAAGTCATCCACAATGGCCCAGTCGAAGAGGACATCAAGGCTGGCCAACTAATGGGCCAGCTGGTCCTCACAGAAAACGGGACAGAAATTGACAGGGTTGACTTGATTGCAAAAACCTCTGTAAAACGGAGCCCACTGATCAGACGCTGGTGGAAGAAAATTAAATCATGGTTTTAAAAAAATATCCCGACGGGTAAATCCGTCGGGAATTTTTATGACCTTATTTGAGAGTGGAAGGCCACGTCTTCTAAAATTATTTTTTCAATTTATTTTTTAAATCAAGCGGGCGTGAGCATTGAAAAACTTTATCAATTGCCTTTACAAATCGCAGGCCTATATTTTCGAAAAAAATTTAGCACTTGCATTTTATAATTAAAGACCCGCGAGCTTGGAAAATAATTTTGTATTTTCATTTTCAAAAAGTGAAGGCCTCCTACTTTTAATTTATTTTGTTATTTTATTTTCAAATTAAATACCCACAAGTTTTGAATTTGTTTTACAATTTTATTTTTAAGATTAAGGTCCATAGCTTTTGAAATTATTTTACATTTGCATTTTAAAAGTAAAAGACCACGAGCTTTCAAATTTTTTTCAAGATTTTGTTTTTTAAATAAAGGTCCATGTATTTTAAAATTGTTTTTGCTTTTTTGTTTTTAAAATAAGAGCCCACATCTTTTGAAATTGTTTTTGACTTTTAATTTTCAAATTGAGCACCCGCATGTTTTAAAATTGTTTTGCATTTGTATTGAAGAAAAATATAAAAAGTGATTAGCCAATAGTTAATTTCAACTAAAGCTTAATCACTTTTAGATAATCCTATATTCTTGTAAATTTTTCATGAAGAGAACGATTTTCTACATTAATTCCATAATAATTCCAACTCACCTGTTGCTTTTTCAAATTTTAGAATCAAATAGTATCGACATTTTCTATCAACATTTATACTAGAACTTGGCATATCAGAATCCAGACCTAGCAACATTTTTTTGTTACTGTCCCATATTTCTGCCAAAACAAGCCCATTTTCAACTTTGCTCTTTAAGCAAAAATCATAAGTGCGATTTTCCTTAAATTTAATTATTTTTTTAATATAGCCATTGCAGGATGCAAATTTTATCCTGCATCTTTCCTTATTTCTAAGGGAACCAATAAACAATTTAGCTGTTTTCCTACTTATTATTAAATAACCATTAATCCACAAAATATAAAACATTATGCTTAAAAAAGTCATAAGTAATATCCCTATAAATAAATATTTCATCTTCTTGTCTCCCTCTTTTTTAGATTATTTTTTATAACAAGTGGAAATGTTCTAATTCTTTTCAGGTACTTGTACAATCTCTTTACATCGAATATTATTTCTTAAAGGCCAGAATCTTGCCTCTTTTGATATACCTTTCCATATTTTCGTGGCCCCACTTGTTTAGATATTCTTCTGTCAGGTCTTCTTCAATGACTGCGTAGGGATCAAAGCCACATTCTTTTAAAATATTTTCTAACGAATCCTTCGTTATAGATCCGCCAACTCAGGTGGCATGCATATGGGGATCATCCAAGATTTCCTGAGGCAGAGGATTTATTTGAACAATATCAGAGATTGAAAGCCTTCCGCCTGGCTTTAAAATCCTATAAATCTCTTGGTAGACCTTCTTTTTGTCTGGCAATAAATTTATTACACAATTTGAAATAACGCAGTCGCAAAAATTGTCAGGCAGTTTTATATCGTCAACATCGGACACAATAAAATCAGTATTGTCAAAGCCACGTTTTTCCTTTATATAAGAGGCCTTTTCAACCATCTCTGGCAATTTATCAATGCCGATTGCCTTGCCCTTGGTCACAATCTTGGACGCCTTAAAAACATCCATGCCCTTGCCCGAGCCCAGGTCAACCAAAATATCCGTCTCTTTTAAATTTGCATTCTCAATGGGGTTGCCGCAACCAAGTCCTAGGTTTGCCCCCAGCTCTAAATCTTCTTCTGTGTAGCCCAGGGACAGGGCCAGCCTCCGCTCCATCTCGCCGTCCTTGCTAATCCCATCCTGCTTGGCTATATTCCTATAAAAATCAGCAGTTGTCTTTTTAAAATCTTTCATTATAAATCTCTCCTAAATACATATAATTTATCATTTGAATTTTCTTTATCATATAGAAAACCATCATCATTAAAATCTTTTAAATCTTCTATGTTAATAATTTTATTTTTCACTATAAAATTCGCCATCTTGCCCCTAAGTTTTTTGGAAATAGTCGAATGGCGTTTTATCTTTCCATACCTAAGCTCATAAAAATCAAAGTCTATAAAGTCAAAATCATCTCTCTTAAGCAAAGATGAAAATTCATCAGAGGCCAGATTTAAAATCCTCTCACCTTTTTCAAAATAATTATTATAATAGTCCGCCCAAAGTTTTTTAAGACTCATTCCCTCGACCTTGATTCTGGTATTAAAGTCCAGGCGATAGGGCTTGACCAAGTCATCGGTCCTCAGGGGCCCGTAAAAAGCAGATAGTATAACAATATGGTCTCTGGCAAAATTATCCTCTACCCCAAAATCCATTTCCTTAAAGGCCATGCCCCTGTACATATCAAGAGCATAATAGGCAAGATTCTTGTCAAAGTCCTGATAATAACCGTAGACCTCGTCAATCAATTTATCACTAACCTTAAGCTTCTTTTGTAAGTCAGCCTTGGTCATTTTCTTTATTTCATTTAAAATCTCCTGAGAAATCTCATTTAATTTTATCTTTTTATCTATATTATTTTCAAAAGCCATCTCCTTGGACGGCGATAAAATAATCTTCATATCCACCTCTACTATCTATATACCACAAAATCCACAAATTAAAAGAGCCGGGAATCAATCCCAGCCCTTTTCTCTATTTTCTTAGGAGAAAATAATATGAATTATATTATTTTTCAGCATGCAAATTTTTTGAGTTTCGTCATCGACGAGTTACGTAAATCACCACAATCGTTCAAAATTTTTTGTCCGAAATAAATCGGACGCTACCTAAAATTTTGAACTCTTGTTCGCTGCACTCTAATTTGCTATGGCCGTAAGATTCACCAATCGAGCATCGTTACACTCGCTCTCTTGGGAATCTCTGACACGAGACCTGCTAGCCAATCGACGGCGTCCTTACGGACTTGTCTCTTGGGCTAGGGCTTCGAAATTTCGATGAGATTCGAAGTGAAAGAAATTTTTTAGGACGCAGGTGTACTCGAGTGTACATCGAGGACTAAAAAATTTTTTCACGAGAATGTCGCGAAATTAACCGCAAATTAATTATAAGGGAGTTCTATGGTGAATATGGTGCCTTGACCTAAAACACTCTCCAAGGATATCTTTCCGCCCAACTTATCCACTCCATGTTTTACAATCGAGAGGCCAATGCCTGACGAATCCTTCCTATGTCTGGATGGGTCGACTGTGTAGAAGCGTTCAAAGATTTTTTCTTGGTCTTTGTCAGATATTCCGATGCCGTTGTCTTCGACTTGGATCATAAAATAAGTCTCGCGGTCAATCAGATTTACCTTGATATAGCCGTTTTCTTGGCCGTATTTGTAGGCGTTGTCTACAAGATTGTAGACGATTTCTTCGATAATCTTTTTGTTGCCTTGGTAATTTATCTCATCAAGTTCTTTGTCTAGTCTAATATTTTTTTCTTTTGCTTTAAGTTCATACAAGTCCAAAGTGTTTTTAACAATTTCATCTACTCGCAGGTGTTCGGTTGGAATTTCTTCCATTTCTTCCAGCTTGGAGAGATTCATCATGGATTCGATGAGCCTTAGGATTCTCTTGCCTTCTTCTAGGATTGTGCCGCCAATTTTTTTGACGTCGCCTTCATTTACCTTGCCGATAGATAATAACTCTGCGTAACCGTTGATGGATGTGAGCGGAGTCCTGAGTTCATGGGCAACATTTGAAGTAAATTCCTTGCGTTCGCGTTCCAAAACTGCAGCTTCTGTAACGTCTCTTAGGACGATAATCTTGCCGGATAATTCGCTGCGGCCAGTTAGTGGTGTGATGATGGCCCTGACTTGTAGACCTTCAATTTCCATATCCACAGTTGACGCTTGGTCTTCGGAAATAGCGGCAATAAACTTTTCGTCGCGGGTTAGATAAAAGACCGACCGATTGGTGTAGTCCACATGAACGTCGCGGCCCAAGAGTATGAGTGCTCTTTTGTTTACGAGTTCAATCCTGTTTACATCGTTTACAAAGATCAGACCTTCTCTCATATTGGCCAGCATAACTTCCATGGTGTGCCTGTAATCTTCCAGCTCTCCCATCTTTTGATTGAGGCTTTCTCCTTGGTCCTCGATAACTCTCTTGACTGGATAGAGCTCCTTGTACATGAGACTGCCGCCAGTTGTCAGATTTTGAACTTGGTCTTTCAAATCATTTACAATTGAATTTGAAATAGTGTTTCCAATTATAAAGGTGATTATCATAGCCAAGATTATAGTAAAGATTACTGGCAAGAGGGCCTTTTGAAAGGACCTGTGTATATTTTGTTGGGGTTCGGAAATCCTCAAAATCGATCCTGTGTCCAACCTAACTGCGTAGTAATAATAGTTTTCGTGCATGGTATCCGAATAGCGGACGGCGTTGCCGTGGCCCATTTGTCTGGCCGCAATAACCTCCTCACGCTCATCGTGGTTTTCCATATCTTCAAACCATTTGTCAGAGTCGTAAACTACATTGCCGTCCTGATCTATCAGGGTTATCCGCATGTCTTTGAAAGCGTTTTTGGCTTTTTTATAATATTCTATATCCTCAGGCATGGATCCCATGAGGTCGACTAGGTTTTGCAGGCGCTTTTCGTGGGCGTCCTTGCTATTGTTGTAAAGTACGACCGATGTCAGGGCAGCGGTTATAAGAATTGCAAGCACAACTAAAATTGAGAAGCTGTTATATATTTTTCTTTTCATCTGTCCTCCATTTTGTATCCAACATTTCTAATGGTCTTTATATACTGACCTTTTTTATCCAACTTTTGCCTTAAAAATGCAATGTGGACGTCGACCGTTCTGGATTCGCCTTCAAAATCAAAGCCCCAAATCTCAGACATAATCTTGTCTCTGCTTAAAACTATGCCCTTGTTTTGGACCAGGTAGGCCAGGAGTTCGAATTCCTTGTAAGTGAGTTCGATTTCCCTATCGTCCACATAAACCCGTCTGGAAATCTTGTCAATGCGGATGCCGTTTGCCTCGATAATGGTCGAGTCATCTTGGGAAACCCGCCTTAAAATTGCCCGCACTCTGGCACAGAGTTCCAAAATCGAAAATGGCTTGGTAATGTAATCATCTGCGCCCAAGTCCAGGCCCTTGACCTTGTCGATCTCGTGGTCCTTGGCCGTTAGCATGATAGCAGGTGTATCCTTGTAGGAATTGTGCCTGAGCCAGTCTAAGATAAATAAACCGTCTTCGCCTGGCAGCATTATGTCAAGCAAAAATAAGTCTGGGGTCTCTCCTTCCAAGCCCTTTCTCATGGACTTGAAATCTTCAAAGCCCTTGACTTCGAAACCCTCGTTTGAAAGTGCATAAATAATTAAATCTCTAATGCTCTTGTCGTCCTCAACGCAAAATATCTTGGTCATCATTGTACTCCTTTAACGATGGATGAGTACCCGTCTCTGCATACACCACCCATTCGGCAATGTTTTCAGCGTGGTCGCCAATTCTTTCGACATACTTGGCTATTTGCAAAAAATCTAGGGCAAGCTCTGGATCGTATTTACCTTCTTTTATAATATTAATAATATTTGCCCTGACCTTGAGGAAGTCTTCGTCGACTATGTCGTCCTTGGCGTCTTGGTCTTCGGCCAGTCGCACATCTTCAGCTACAAAGGCATCCATACTTATCCTAAGCATATCTTGGACTGTCAGATACATATTTTCTAAAATCGGGTAGTCAAAGGGAATCTTTTGGTCAGGCATGAGCTTTTGAATTTCTGCAATGTCTTCTGTGTGGTCACCGATTCTTTCCAGGTCGGTAATTATTTTTAAGACAGATGCTATAGTTCTAAAATCCTTGGCCCGCGGACTATGAGTTACCAATAACCTTAAGCACTTGGACTCGATTTCCTTTTCCATGGCATCCGTCCGTCTGTCCTTTGCTATAATTTCATCCAACATTTTTTTATTATTTTGGTCAAGGGCCACAAAAGTATCACGCACATTTGCTTCTACAAAGGCGCCCATATTTATCAAATCTTGTTTTAATTGACCAATTTCTTTTGTAAGAGTTGTCATCCTTAACCAAACCTCCCGGTAATATAATCTTCTGTCCTCTTGTCTCTAGGATTTTCAAACATTTCTTGAGTAGGACTTACTTCGATCAAGTCGCCGTTTAAGAAAAAGGCTGTCCTATCTGTAATCCTACTTGCTTGGGCTATGTTGTGGGTTACTATAACTATAGTATAGCTCTCTTTTAATTCCAGTGCAAGGTCTTCGATCTTGCCCGTTGAAATTGGGTCGAGGGCTGAAGTTGGTTCGTCCATGAGGATGACCTCTGGCTGGACCGCCAAGGCCCGAGCAATGCAAAGCCTTTGCTGTTGGCCGCCTGAAAGTTCTCTGGCGTTTTTGTAGAGCTTGTCTTTGACTTCGTCCCAAATAGCAGCTTGCTTTAGAGAATGCTCTACAATTTCTTCCAGGTCTCTTTTATTTTTTACGCCGTGGGTCCTTGGCCCGTAGGCGATGTTATCAAAAATACTAATAGGAAAAGGGTTTGGCGCTTGGAAGACCATGCCTACTCTTTTTCTTAAATAGTTTACATTATATTTGGGGTCGTAGATGTCTTCGCCATCCAACAAAATTTTCCCCTCTACCCTTGACCCGATAACCAGGTCATTCATCCTATTTAAACATTTTAATGTGGAGCTCTTGCCGCAGCCAGATGGGCCTATAAAGGCGAGGATTTCGTTTTCCTCAACTTCCAAGCTCAAGTCGTGGACTGCGTGAAAGTCTCCGTAATATAAATTTAAATTTGAAACACTTATCTTAGTCAAACTAATCTCCTCCTAATTTCTTGGCAAGTTTGCCCGATACAAAGTTTAGTAAAAATACAATTAATAATAAGATAAAGCCCGTTGCAAAGGCCTCACCTGTGTGTCTAACTTCACTGGAAAGCTTGTACATGTGAAGGGCGAGGGTTGACCCACTTTCCAATGGAGTTTTTGGAATATTTGTACTGGACCCCAAGGTGTATAAAAGGGCCGCAGTTTCTCCAACCACTCTGCCAATGGCTAATATAACACCAGATAAAATTCCAGGCATAGCTGTTGGCAAAACTATTTTAAAGATTGTCCTGAGGTGGCCAGCACCCAAGGCGAATGACCCTTCCCTGTAGGACTTATCGACACTTAGCAGGGCTTCTTCAGTCGACCTTACAATGGGTGGCAAAATCATAATGCAGATTGTTAAAAGGCCTGATAAAAAACTGTAGCCAAATTGTAGGGCTATACCAAAAAACAAATATCCGAAGAGGCCGTAGGCAATTGATGGAATACCTGCCAAAGTTTCCGTTACGATCCTAATCACTTGAACAAATTTTGAACCTGGCTTGGCGTATTCTACCAAATAAATTGCGGTCGAAATTCCAATTATAGATGAAATTATTATTGAAGATACAACCATAAAAATTGTCGTGACCATGGCCGGCATCATGGAAACGTTTTCACTGGTGTATTTAAATGAAAAGAGTGAGGGCTTGAGATAAGGAATCCCCCTTACACTTACATATCCAATTATAAATAAGAGTATGCCCACCGCAAATATTATTGAAAATGAGGTCATAATAGTGTAGCCTACAGATTTTCTTTTGCCTGTGACCTTGTTTTCCTCCATAATTTTTGAAGCCCGAATGGCAGGGTCGGCTAGATTTTTTTCATTGTAAATATTATTTTCCATTTGAAGCCCCCTTGTTCTTAAGAATCAAAAATGCGCCATTTATCAAAAGAATAAAAACGAAGAGAACCGTAGCTGTAGCAATCAAGGCCAACTGGTGGTCACCTGATGAGTAGGCCATTTCCAAAACTACATTTGTGGTCATGGTCCTGATGCCCTTGGTAATGTCATAGGTGATCCGCGCTTGGTTGCCCGCTACTAAGACGACAGCCATAGTTTCTCCGATGGCCCGGCCAATGCCAAGGATTATTGCGGCAAAAAGTCCGCTCCTAGCTGCAGGGACCATTATCTTCATAATGGTACGCGAGTGGCTGGCTCCCAGGGCAACGCTTGCCTCGTAATAACTTTTTGACACTGCTCTGAGGGACGCCTCTGCGATTGAAATAATGGTTGGCAAAATCATAATGGCAAGGAGGATGCCCGCTGCCAAAATGCTGGTGCCCTTTGAATCTGGAAATATAATTCTAATCAGGGGCACGATTATTTGTAGGGCAAAAAAACCGTATACAATTGAAGGCACACCTGCCATCAAGTCTACCATTGGCTTTAAGAACCTGTGGAGCCTGCCGTTTGCTTCCCAGGTTAAAAAAATTGCTGAAAAAATTGCAATTGGAACTCCAATCAAGGCTGCCAAAATTGTAATATAAAATGATCCGAAGATCATTGGTAAAATCCCATATGATGGTGGGTTTAAACCAGGATTCCAGTTCGTCCCAAAGAGAAATTCTTTGACACCCACCTTTCCAATAAATGGAACCCCGTTTTTAAAGATGAAATAACAAATGAAGAGGAAGGCTACAACAGAAATTGCTGAAGCCATCATAAATATGCCCTTCATTATGTTTTCTTTATAGTCTTTCCTCTTCATAGTCTTACTTTACTTCTTCCCAATTAGCTGTTTCGCCAGTGTATATAGATCTGATTTGGTCAACAGTGAGTTCGTCAATTGGGTTTTCATTGTTGACGATAACAGCGATACCGTCTCTAGCAAGTACTAGGTCGTCTAGGTTTTCTTCTTCTTCTGGTTTGAGAGCACGTGAGCTCATGCCGATGTCACAAATGCCTTCTGTAGCTGATTTAATACCTGCGCCTGAGCCTGTTGCTTGGATGTCAGCTTTGAAATCTGGGTTTAGAGCCTTGTAAGCGTCAACAAGTTTTTCCATAAGTGGAGTAACTGATGTTGAACCAGCGATTGTAAGTGTACCTGACATTTTAGCTGGTGTGTAAGATTCACTTGTTTCAACTGGGATACAGCCATCTTCTTCAACAATTTTTTGTCCTTCAACGCTCATGCAGAATTTCAAAAAGTCTTTTGCTAGGTCTGAAAGTTCAGCTTCCTTATAAGCAAGCATGAATGGACGAGCGATTGGATATTTGCCAGCAACAATTTCTTCTGGTGTAGCCATAGCGCCGTCAACCTTAAGAGCCTTAACTGAATCGTTTAGAGATGCTAGTGAGATGTAACCGATAGCTGCCTTGTCGCCTGAAACTGTAGTTACAACAGCGTCTGTTGCGTTAGCGATTGTAGCTTCGATTGTTGTTTGGTCAACCTCTTCACCCTTGTCGTTCTTTGTAATGATCTTGGTGATTTCTGTGAAGGCACCACGTGTACCTGAACCAACTTCTCTGCTTACTACATTGATAGCGCCCTTAAATTCTGCTGGGGCTTCTTCTTTCTTTTCTTCTTTTTCTTCTGTTTTTGTTTCTGTTTTTTCTTCTGTCTTCGTTTCTGTCTTGGTATCTGTCTTTGCTGTGTCATCTTTTTTGCCACATCCTACAAATACAAGTGCAAGGGCAAGTGCGATTGCAATAATTGTTAATTTTAAATTCTTCATTTTTTCCTCCTAAAATATTTAAAATCATTTGCATCTCCTGATGCACCTATATAATACCGCCCCTTTGTTAAATAACTATTTCCCATTTGTAAAATCTATGTAAAATATGTAAAATTGGTAAAGTTTTTTAATTTTACAAATCTCTCTTATCTTCTATATATAATCCTGCTTTATAAATTGACCAAAGGGGTATAAGTCATCATAGGAGGTTTTTTATGAAGATTTATATTAAAGACACTGAAGATTTAAAAGTTAGATTTATCGCATCAGACAAAGAAGACATTTGCTGCGATAAGGTCAAAAATTTGTTTGACAAGAAATTTTTCACAGGCGACCTAGGTGAAGTTTTCTTGGATTTAGACGAAGGCAAACCATCACTTTTTGTTGGCCTTGGCAAGATGGCCGATTACAGCCTCGACAATATGAAGATTGCAGGCCTCAAAGCTGGACAAAAGCTAGCCAAAATCGGTGCAGAAAAAGTTATGTTAAAATTCTGCTCCAAGGCAGAAGACAAAAACGAACAAGTCCTAGCAGTTCTGGAAGGGATTTTAAACTCAACCTATTCTTTCGACAACTACAAGTCAAAGAAATCTGACCCATGCAAGCTCTCTGAAATTAATATCTGTCCAAAATGCGCAGAAAATTTGAAGGATGCAGACATCAATGAGCTCCTAGACAAATGGGCAGGCATTGTATTTGCAAGGGATTTGGTAAACACTCCTGCAAATGATATGACCCCATCAATCTTGGCAGAAAACGCCCAAAGCTTAAAAGAACTTGGCGTTGATGTAAAAGTTTACGGACAAAAAGAAATCGAAGGCTTTGACATGAAGGCCTATCTATCAGTGGCCAGAGGATCAAATGAAGAGCCAAAACTAATCGTTATGGAATATATGAAGGGCGAAGGCGCTCCAATCGTTTTAGTCGGCAAGGGTTTAACTTACGACTCAGGCGGATACAGCTTGAAGCCATCAGACGGTATGAAGACAATGAAATCAGACATGGGCGGATCAGCTGCAGTAATCGGTGCTATGAAGGCCATTGCAAAGTCAGGTCTAAAGAAAAACGTGGTTGCCATTGTAGCAGCTTGCGAAAATATGCTTGACGGCGGAGCCTACAAACCTGGCGACATTATCGGATCAATGAAGGGTCTTACCATCGAAGTTGACAACACAGACGCAGAAGGCCGCTTGACCTTAGCAGACGCTGTCCACTACGGAGAAAAAAATTACAAGCCAAAGATGATAATCGACCTGGCAACACTTACAGGCGCTTGCCTAGTTGCAGTGGGTCAGCATTACTCAGGAGTTATCGGCAGATGTGACAAGTGCATTAACACTGTTCTTGACGCAGCCAAGGCCGAAGGCGAAAAAGCTTGGGGCCTACCATACGGCAAAGACTTCCAAGAATTAAATAAATCTGAAATCGCTGACATCAAAAACACAGGCGGCAGATTTGGCGGATCATCATCAGCCGGTGAATTCGTTGGTGCCTTCCTAGAGCCAAGTACTCCATGGGCCCACGTAGACATAGCAGGACCAGCCTTTAACTCAGCTCCATACAGATACGAACCAGCAGGCGCAACCGGCCACATGGTAAAAACATTATATAGAATTGTAAAGGAGTCATAATGGACTTAAAATTATATTACAAACCCGAATGCCCATTTTGCAAAAAAGTTTTACGCTTTATGGAAAAGAACGATATCGAACTCGAACTAAAAAATATTCACGATGAAGAAAATAAAAAATTCCTCGTTGAAAAAGGCGGCATGAACCAAGTGCCCTGCCTCTTTATCGATGGCAAGGCCATGTACGAATCAGACGATATCATTGAGTTTTTAAAGGAAAAATTCAACAAATAGGAGATAAAATGGATATAAAAACATTTTTTGACAAGTCAAAACTAAATTTTGAAGCCATGGACAATTTATCAGCCATGCTTGATGAAGCCGGCTTTGAAAGATTAAACGAAGAAGACAAGTGGGATTTAAAAACTGGCGGCAAATACTATGTAATAAAAAATGAAACTTCTCTCTTTGCCTTTAGAATGGGCAAGGACAGTAAAAATGGTTTCACAATCGTAGGCAGCCACTCGGATTCCCCTGGCTTTAGGATTAAACCCAATCCAGAAATGGTCAAGGAAGATGTCGTCGTCTTAAACACAGAAGTTTACGGCGGACCACTTCTATACACCTGGTTTGACAGGCCACTTTCAATCGGCGGCAAGGTCACAGTAGATTCTGGCGACCCTTTAAAGCCAAGGGTCATCAAGTACAGGTCCAAGGAAAATTTAATGGTCATCCCATCAGTTGCAATTCACATGAATCGCGAAGCCAACAAGGGCTGGGAAATAAATCCCCAAGAGCACACCCTTCCAGTTGTTGGATTAGACAAGGACTTCAAATTGATCCCTTATATTGAAAAGGAAATCAGCGAAAAAATAATCTCCCACGAACTCTATTTAATTAACGACAACGATTTTGAATACGTAGGAGTAAATGACGACTTCTTTATGACAGGCAGGATCGACAACCTAGGCATGGCCTTTGCAAGTGTAAACGCCATCATAAATGCCAAGGGCGGAGACAAAACCGCAGTCGCCTATGTATCGGACAACGAAGAAATCGGATCAATGACAGCCCAAGGTGCCTTTGCCCCATTCTTTAGAGACACACTTGAACGCATAGTCGTGGCCACAGGCGGAAATTTTGAAGACTTTAGAATAGCCCTCAAAAATTCCTTTATGATCTCAGCCGACCAAGCCCACGCAGCCCATCCAAACTTTGGAAAAGTTGCCGACCCGACCAACCGCCCACGCATGAACGAAGGGCCAGTTATCAAGGTCGCAGCAAACGGCGCTTACACATCGGATGCAAATTCCATTGCAGTCTTTAGAAGCCTGGCAAAAATTGCTGGCGTCAAAACCCAAACCTTTGTAAACCGTTCAGACAAACGCGGCGGATCAACCATCGCCTCAATCACCACATCCAAGATCGACATACCAATAGTCGACGTAGGAAACCCAGTCTGGGGCATGCACTCCGCAGTCGAAACCGGCGGCGTCAAAGACCAAGAAGCCATGGAAAAAATCATGACCACCTTGTTTGAACAATAAAAAATATATAGTATGTAAACAAAAAGGAGGTGAAAATTCACCTCCTTTTTTAATAAGCAAAATGCACCCACTCGGGTGCATTTAAAATGATTTTATATGACATAAACAAAAGCAACCTGCTGGATTTCATCACTTAGAACAACCATGAGGTTAACGCTAATTAATTTTGCTTTGCTATCTCCATTTGTAAGTGGAACTTCAGAAATCCCTACTTCTTCAGTGCTTTCAATTTTAGAACCGTCGCTATAATTTGCAACTACAATTACAGTACCTAATAGTCCACTGGTCCCATTGGTGAGTGGCGCAAGCAAGTTGCCATTGCTCAAACCTAAGCCCATTTTTTGTTTGTTGTTAATAGTATAACCAAAACTATTAACAATGCTTAAAATATCAATAGAGTTTTGATTTATTCTATCTGCTTTTACAAAAAAAGTATTAAAGAATTTTTCCCAAGAAAGTTCATATGGTTGACCTTCTCCCAGGATTTTGCTTTGTGCGTCAATTCTTTTTTTATTTTCTACTTGGTCAATTAATTCGTATTTTATAAGAGGTAGCTTACCCTCACCTTCTTCAGTTTTTTTACTTATATAATAAACATCGCCATCTTTTTTTAGATTGTAGCCGTTAATTGAAAGATTTTTCACTTTTTCACCATCTGCCAAGAAAGCTTGGATTTCTTCTGCTGTTGCATTTGGATCTGTGGTCTTAACTTCGTCTTTCTTTTCTTCCTTCTTTTCTTCTTTCTTTTCTTCAGACTTTTTGTCTTCAGCTTTGTCTTCAGCCTTTTCTTCAACCTTAGCTTCTGACTTGGTGTCGACAATTATTGCCTTAGTTTCTCTGTTGTAGTCTACTATAAATCCTACAACTGGGCCTAGGTCACGAAGTTTTACATAGTTATTTCTGTCGATTAAAGCTGCCTTTAATTCAACTTCTTTGCCATCAACCAAAATTGTGTTTGTAACCATCTTAGCTGTAGTCTTGTCGTGCTTCATTTCTTGTAGGTCAGTGTCTAACTTTTCATAAGGCTTGCCAAGTTCCAAAGCAATTTGCTTTTTGACATCGTCAAATACAATGTTAAACTCTTTGTCTGTGCCGCTCAGTAGAGCTGCCAAGTCTCTTAGCTTGTAGTAGTTGTTGGCATTGATTAAATATCCGCCAATTTTTACTGCTTCCCCATCAAGTTCGAATGGTTGGAAACTCTTTTGAGCTTCAGCCATTGGAGCTTCTTGTCCTTCAGCCCTTGCAATTGGTGCTAAAACCATTAAAATTGCAAGTGCAATTAGTAATACTTTTTTCATAAGTACCTCCTAAAAATATTATTACTTTAATCATAGCAAATAATGAATAAAAGTCAAGTTATTTGTTGTATTTAAGGCAATAAAATATGGCCACCAAATTTGTGGCCAACTTAGATGTATCCATAGGAGAAAAAGTTTGTCTCACCCACGGGACATCGAGTCTCCGTGGCCGAGGTGTCCACAATAAAGTGGACGGTACATGGCTATATGAATATCCGTTGGGTAAATGCATTCGTTTTTTATTATCTCTCTGCCTATTTACATACAATTTGCGAGGAAATTTCGATGAGGGCCGTGAGATTCACCAATTGTTAAAAAATTTTTTTGGCCGAGATAAATCGGCCGCTACAGAAAAATTTTTGAACTCTTGGGAATCTCTGACACGAGACCTGCTAGTCAATAATAAAAATAAAACTATGCCAAATATTCCTATTTGAATTTCTCCTTTTCATTATTTAAAAAATCTCAAAAAAAATATTTTTTATAAAAGTAATTAGGTTACTAAATCTAAAACTATTTAAAAAAAATATTATAGTAAACGGGTATATTTTTATTAAAAAATACTTACACGTAATGGTTCCATTTAATACACGTTTCAAAATAGAGAACAAGTTTAATAAAGATAGCAGAGTAAAGATCGCCAGTAACCATATAAAAATCTTGTTGGTAATTTTTGAAAATGTATTCATCGTTGTTCCAGCGTCCCAACCAGTGTATTGGGAGCTATTCAGAATTGCAAAACCATATAACGGTATAAAAAATAATAAAAATAAAATTATTCTATCAATATATTTTTCTGCTGTTTTATATCTCATAATCCCCTCTACTAATAAAATTTTAATAGCCAACGTTTAAAAAAACATCTTCTATTAATTTAATTATTGTATCATAAAAATTTTCACTTTTGCAAAAATATGTAATAAAGTCTCTTGTAATAATTCAAATATATAAAATAGCCTTAATGATAAATATATATAAAAAAGGAAGCACCCTTTAGATCACCTATATAGGGAAGTATTTTTTGATTTACACTTGCTTCTTTTGTCCTCCAAGTATTTTCTCTTATTCTTGGTTATCTATCCCTCTTGTAAAGTTCAAAAAACTACCTAAAGCTCATCTCAATCGATTCAGAATGTTGATTTAAAAATTCTTATTCCCATTTTAAAGCTTCTTTTTTCGTTGAAAATCCACGTTTTTTCTTAGTCAATTTTTCTCTCTAAGAATATGCCATAAAATTTTATCTTCGAAGCCACAGTTTTCATACAATTTATCTGGTTTAGTTTTATTATCTACTCTGCCTGAAACTGTGACAAAATTTGCCTTCTTCCTGAGTCTTCGAAGTAGTTCATAAACAATAGCTTTTCCTAACCCTTGTCCTCTATATTGTTCAGATACTTGAATCCAATCTAAATATCCTTCTTTGATTTTATTATCAAATTCAGCAATACCTGTAGCAGCTATAGCATCGTTTTTCTTATCATATAAGCAGATCCATAGCTCTTCATCGTAAACTGGCTTCTTTTTATAAGATTCCAGTTCACTAACTGTTAATCCCTCTTCCTCATAGCATGAATTTATATGATTTGCAAAATCAGCAGTGCTAGCTTTAGCAAATATAAAGTCATCAGAAATAAACTGTTTGCCTACATAATTTAGATAATGTACTAACTTAAAGTAGACTTCATCAGTGTGTGTTTCCAATAAGCCAGGGTTAAATTCATTTTCATTCAGGACTTTAATATGAGCAGGAGTTTTAAAGTTACATGCCTTCCAAAATGATAAGGCAGAGGCAGCCGTTGGTTTCTCTAAATATTCTTTTTTATCCATTTTAACCTCATTTAGTTATTATCAGTGTAAGAAGTGAATTATAGAATTGCGTTCGCATAATGAATAGCTCTATTAAAAGCATTTGAATATATTATATCATATTGTTAAAACTTCTTACAGGTCTAATATATTTAAATTAAAGCATATTAAAATCGAGCAGAATTGAATTGCAATACCTTAAACTAAAAATAGGATTCTTACCTTACAACAATCCAATTTCCATCATGCTTTGATCCAATTCTTTCTATCATTTTCTTTTCCTGTAAAGACTTAAATGCCCTTTTAATAGTCCTCTTTGTTACGCCTATTTTTTCTGAAAGTTCAATTGATGTCAAGCTTGGATTTTCTATTAGAAGTTCTATAACCTTCTTCTCAGTCTTGTTCAAACCGACATTCAAACCGACATTTTATTGTCGCATTATTTATTTGTTTGCTAAATTATGTACATTATTACATTCAAAAAGACCGCAGCTTTTAACTACGGTCTAATATTTTGTACAAATGTAAACCACTTGGAACTATTATTCGATTTATTTTTTACTTCCAGTACCATTTTAGTACCAGTAGCCATTTTATAACCTCTTTATTCTTATACACACAATTTACGAGGAAATTTCGATGAGATTCGAAGTGAAATAAATTTTTTAGGACGCAGGTGTACTCAAGCGTACATCGAGGACTAAAAAATTTTCTCACGAGAATATCGCGAAATTAACCGCAAATTTAGCGCGAAATTTTTATTCCCATTCTTCTTTTCCAAACGTACGATATATCCCAAACCATTCAAAATACTAAATTCTATTTTTTCTAATACCACTAAATTTACCTAATTATAAGACGTTTTCAGATTTTTAGTCCCGTCCCAGTCCCAAGGTCTCAATCTATATCTAATTTCCAACAGTCTATAATACAATTAAACTATTTATCCAAACCCTGAAACTCTTTCCATTTGGGCATAGAAAAAGCACCTACTTAGTATTTAATATAAGTAAGTGCTTACATATAATTATTGATATTTATTATTTAGATATTGTTCATTTGCCTTTAGCAACTTCTTATAGTAATTATCATAGCTCTTGCTAAATTTTCTAATAAGTGGAATTGCTATTTCATAATATTGATTTTCCTTCATAAAGTTTTTAAGCTTTTCCTGGATCTGTTTCATCAAGCTATTTTGATACTCTTCACAATTTTTATAGGTTTCATACGAAGAAATAACATCTTCATTATCTTTCATCCACTTTTCTGGATTCTCAACAGCATCGAGTTTAGCCTGATTTATATCCTTTAAGGTTTTAAATCAAAGGGCGAGCTAATCTTCTCAATATATTTTTTCTATTCTTCAGTTAATTCAAACGAAGGAAGCCTATCAAGATAATCTATATATTTGTAAAAAGAATTTTTTCTATCATTTTCTAATGGTTCACTCAAAAATGGTTGATATGCAGCAAATAGCATTTGCCCAAAATATCCTGGAAAAGCATTCTCTAGTTTTTCATAGATAGTTTCTTTCATCTCAAGTAGTGAAACTTTCTCATTGATTAGTTCATCGCTTTCTCCTTTAACAATCATTTCTAGTATTTCCTTCCTTTTTCTATCAATGTCCAATTGATGTTGTTTTTCCCTTAAAACAAAAGACAGAGTATCACCACCTGACAATATACACTGATAAATATCTGATATACTCATTCCCAATTTTCTAAATATAGATACCTTTTTCAGAATTTCTAAATCCTTGGTACTATAGTCTCTATAACCATTTTCAGATTTATGAGGATGGATAAGACCTTTATCCTCATAATACTCTATTGCCTTCCTAGTTAGACCCGTTTCTTTTTGAATTTCACTTCTTAACATGGTTATCTACCTCCTTTGATTAAAGGATAACACGGTCCCCAACGGACAGGTCAAGCACTATACACTATATAAAATTCCCACTTCTCTATAAAACAAAACAGTGCCTGAACATTTTTGCTGATTGCTTATTTTCTCTTTGATAAGTCTTATTAAAACCGACACTCAAACCGACATTTTATTATCGCATAATTTACTTCTTTGCTATATGATCTAAATGTTTCTTCAAATATCCTGTTATAATTTTTATATTTTCTCAATATTTTTATTTACCTTAATTATTGATCTAATTTATAACAACCTATATAATATTAAAAAATCAAGATTTTTAAAATAAAAATATGTAGTAAAGAAGGTGATGTTGCAGAATAGATTTACCTATTCTGCAACATCACCTTCTTTGTTTTATATAAGATGTAAGTTAACTACCGTATCAAGTAATTCTTTATTTTCGTCATAGCTCTTTTCGTCTAACAACTGATATTTAGCATTTTTTAATTCAATGATATTAATATTTTTGTCAAAATCGAATTCTATTGGGTTAAAACCTATTGATGAGAATATCAGCTGACTATGATTTGGAGACTCTTCAAGTATGAATTCAATTAAAGCCTGCTCTTTATCATCATCCATCTCTGCATTTTTAGGACTATCTAATACCATAGGCAAAAACAAAGAATTAGCATTATAATATTTTTTCAAATTGTTTAGCGTGAAATACCAAATAACCGTTGAAATAGGTTTATTACTTCCACTAGCACAAAAAGCTCGATTTACAGCCTTATATTGACTATCTTCTAACTCATTTAAACCAAATTTAATAACTAGTTTGTCAATTATTTCGTAGTATTTTTTATTAATATCCGACTTTTCTTCTGCTACTTTTTTTAGTTCTTCATCAATAATCTCTAACCTATCATTTAGTTCTGTCTGTACTTGATATTCTAAAAACATATCATTATTCAAACTATTATATAGGTTATTTAGCCCCATGTAACTTGCGTAATTATCTATTTCATTTTTGGTAAGATTAATATCTTTTTTATATGATTCCATACGCTTCGAAAGCTCAATATAATCGACTTCAGCTAATTTAATCTTATGTTTTGTTCTTTCTAAATCCTCATAAATACTATCACCTATATAAGTAGAATCCTCAATAGAATTATATCTCTTACTTCTTAAATCAGTAGTGTCAGCTAGAATTGAGTGACATTCAGGACAAATATCCTGTTTTAGTATATTTCTTATTTCGCTTTCTTTATTATCCTTAAATCTTTGGATTTGAGTCAGAGCAACCTCTAGTTCATACTTCTCATTTCGAAGACTAGTCAATAGATATCTTGACTCATTCATGGAATTGAGTATTTCATCATGCTCCTTGGATCTAATACTAAGTTCTTTTTCTAACTCTTTAATATTGTCTGGAACAATAACATTCCCTAATAAGTAAGATGTTTTTTCTTTCATCTCACTTGCTTTTTCATACTTAACTTCAGATACTTTAATTTTTTCTTGCAAATTTTGTTTATTCTTCACTCTTTCAAAATATTGCTTATCATAGATTCCAAGTTGAGAATAAATTACATCAGGCTTGAAATTAGAGTATTGAGTGAGGTTCTTAAAAGAATTAAATTTTGCGCCATCGTAATTATCTTGATCAATAAAGTTCATAACATATGTGTATGCTGGAGGAGCTATCTCAAGTTTCTCTGTTTTTTTATTTGGCAAGAAAATTTCAAACGACCAAAGGCTGCTTAAATATTCCGAGAGTTCAGTTCGAGATGAAGTTTGAAAAATAATATTTAGCAAATCATCGAAAATTTTGAATACTTTTCTATGTCTATATATAAAGTATTTCTTAAGATCTATTGTAAATTCTAAAAGATAAACTTTGTCCTCATTTTTCCATTTTTTATCAAAATGAGCATCCGCCCCTAAAACATGATACAAACTGCGAAGTAATACTGATTTTCCTCTATCAGTACCATCAACGCTACTAGAGGTTACAACATTTACCCCTTCTTCAAATTTTGTTGCAATAGCTTGCTTTGAAAGAATATCAAAAATATATATCTTCTCAAAAATAACATTCATTAAACTTCACCCCCCTCTACATAAATATTAAATACTATAAGGTAGAATACATTTTTCATTGCTTTCGAATACTCTACAGTAAATTCTTCATCAAAAACTGGATTTAATAATTCAATAACAGACTCTTCGTTAACAAGTCTATCCTCATTACTCTCAATAAACTCGAATATTGCAACTTTTAATAAATTTAAATCATGACTATGTTCGTTCTCCAATAAATCTGTAAGAGCTTTATTGTATATTCGTCGCTGTTTTGTTGGTAAAGTTTTTATAAAATCCTTAGTTTGTTCGATTCCAGTTATAGATTTTTTTCTATGTGATTCTAACATTTTATCGAACTCGCTTTTTGAAATTCCCTTTAAGCTTAAAACATCACTATAATCCGTTATTTCCATCTCATATGAAGCCTTTTTCTGAGCTTCTTCCGATACTAATCTGTATAGAGCATTAGGGTTATTAGGTTCTTCATTTTTTATTTCCTGGAAAGACTCTACTAACTTCCCCAAAATAGCGTGCTGAGGATTAAATAAATCCATTCCGTCACAAATATAAAAAGTATTTTCTAAGTTTACTTCGGTTAGGGATAGCTCTTGTTTCAGCTTATCTACAATCTCATCTACAATTTCTGTATCTAAATCACCAATACAAATTTCCTGTCTAACATCCTCTTTTTGTCCGATTTTTAGTGGTTTATTGCATACTATGGCAAGCTTTACGTTATGATCAGGACTATATAAAGCATACAGTTTTCCTAAAACTGAGTTACTATTTTTGGGGAGAGAGGTTAATGTTTTGTTGCTATAATTCCCCTTGTTTTTTGTTTTTATTTGATAGAAGTCAAGCCCATTTTGGTAATGTAGCTCAATGTCACATTTAAAATCAAAAACAACTGTATAGTCTTCATGCATTTTATGTGCATCGATTAGCTTACTAATCCCCCATAATAATTCGACTCTAAATCTATTTTTTGTTCTACTACCAGCTAAATCTAATGGTAAATTCATATAATAATTTGTATAGTCCATAAATCCTCATCCCTGCATTAGTATTTTTAATTATCTCATCAAACTTTCTTTTCAATCGTTGGCATGATATTCAACATACTTTGATAGCTATCGATATCATGGTAGACAACATTTTCCGTAGATATCTGATTGAAAAATTTTTTGGCACATGAGATTTTTGCTTTTTCTATCGGACGCAATTGCAAACTTTCCATTGTTCCTTTAATCTCTGCAATAAAGAAAATATGCTTAACTGATCCAGCATTAAAAGCAATGGTCCAGTCTGCACTATAGTTGCCAACAGGTGTTGGTATAGCAAATCCTCTTGGTAGTTTTGCATATACTGCTACTTCCTCAGCACCATATAAGTCTTCTGAAAACTTCTTTCAACAGATATTTCTGCTAAACCATCTGTAAAGACATAAGGTTGAATATGTTTTTCAGCTTTAAATGCCTTTTCGATAGAGGTATTCTTTTCAGTAGTAAATATTGAAAAATCGTATTTACCATCTAATTCATAATAAGATATATGTTCAACAACCATTGTTGCTTTCTGTTCTTTAATAAGTCTTGATACCTTGCTTATAAACTCTTCAGGATTGTTTTGGTACATAAAATACATCTTTCATATTTGATGAATCTGTTTTTAATACTCTATATCCAAAATCCATACTTGGCTTGTTTGTTTTGAATTCATCATTTAAATTTCTTAGTCTTTGTTTAGCTAGATTACATATATTATTAAAACCTAACTGAATATAATCGCTATCTTTAGGGAATTCAGCATTAACTTATACCATTGTATATTTCAAGTAACTATCATTCTCAACATTATGACTTAATACAGCATGTGCCGTAGAAGTAGACCCGGATGAGAATCAATTAGTTCCTAAGCTTCAACAACGAGGACACCTTCTATGCCAGCTGGAATTTCACTTTCTATCTTCCCTTTACTAAATAATGCTGCACCGCCCCTTGCTATACCTTTGCTATTTTGGTCTAGACAATATGAGTTGACATATAGTACCTTATTCCCACATTTCTCAGCTTGTTCAGCATATTCGTGTTTCATACTTTCATTCCATTCTTGAGAGTCAAAATCTGTATATACTGGCCAGAGAACTATATCAGAGTCCAAATTCTTCATTTGAATGCAGTTGTCTTCATACCATAGGTCTCCACACAATGCGACTGACACAGTTTTATCTAAATAAGTAAATTGTCAAAATCCTTTACCTTCAACATAATGGAAATCTGCAATTGGCTCTTTCCATCCAATAGAAACACGCCTGAAATTATCTACTGTTTCCCCATTCTTATCTATAGTTAATTGGCTACTATATAGATTATCTTTATCTTTTTCAATATATCCAAAAGAAACTGATACCCTATTAATTTCACACATAGCTCTAATATCATTTATTAATTCTGAATCTTGGTGCACAGCTATATTTACGTCTTTTGCATAGTCCCAACTTAAGCATTCAAAGCCTTGTAGAAAGCTTTCACCAAACAAAATAAGATCAACTTCAGAAGCATATTTTTCTATTAGAGTCTTTATTTTTTCTAAACTATAAGCTGTATCATTTGTTATAAAACCTACTGCTGCTAAAGCTATTTTCATAGAAAGCACCTCCTTTTATTTTTACTAGAGAGTCTGAAACCTAGTATCCATCGTTACTATCTGCCGTTGTCACAATTATTACACGAAACTCTCAAAAAAATCCTATAGTAGTATTATTAATAATTGCAGACACTATCTTATCGAGCTATTCAGACGGATAGTTAATCGCATTAACCGAAAAATTTATACATTGGAAATTTATTTAGATACTTTTTACCATTGTTATATTATTGTATCGTGTTCCATCCTTCAAAATAAAGGCATTAGGCATTTCTCCCACTTTGACGAACCCTAGTTTCTCATAAAGAATCTGCCCTCTTTCATTTCCTGAGAAATAATCCAGTTCAATTTGGGTAAGATCCCATTCTTTAGCAAAGTCTTCAAGACATAAGAGAATCTTCTTTCCTATTCCTAAGTTCCAAAATTCTTTCAGAACTGTAACAGCAACATTTCCTCGATGACGCATTTTCATTTTTTTGATCTTGAAATCTGGGCATTTGCAATCAATCTTCCATCAAACTCAGCTATAATCATAAGAATATCTTCAGATTCATTAAAACTTTTTATCATCTTCTCTTCCTGTTCAACAGTCAAAGTTATTTCTTCTGGATAAGAGTATAAGAAGTTGGATTCTCCCATAACGGTTTTCAAATATTCAATAGTTTCTGCAGCGTCTTTTACTTGAATTTCTCTAATTTCGCAAATCCTACCATCTTTCATTTCAAAACTTACTGGTATGTATTTCATATTTATCCCTCCCTTATTTTTTATTGTAATATTTTCTTCTTCTAAAACTTGGTCTATTTTAAAAATCGAAATATCACTTATATTTATTATATTTTATCAAAAAACTTATTACAAGTTAAAATTTTTAAATTTAAAAATATTAAAGTACATCAGAATTGATATACCTGAAATTAAAAATGGCATTTTCATCCCATAACAATCCAATTTCCATCACGCTTTGATCCAATTCTTTCTATCATATTTTTTTCTTGCAAAGATTTAAATGCTCTTTCGATAGTCCTCTTTGTTACCCCTATTTTTTCTGAAAGTTCAATTGATGTCAAGCTTGGATTTTCTATCAAGAATTCTATAACCTTCTTCTCAGTTTTATTCAAACCGACATTCAAACCGACATTCAAACCGACATTTTATTGTCGCATAATTTACTTGTTTGTTATATAATCAAAATGTTTCCTCAAATATCCTGTTATGATTTTTATATTTTCTCAATATTTTTATTTACCTTAATTAATGATCTGATTTATAACAAGCTATATAATATTAACAAATCAAGATTTTTAAAATAAAGATTTTACAATCTTAAAGTTATGTGCTTTAACAATGTAAATATTGTTTTGTGCAGATAATCAATTCAATAGATAATCACATATTTTAACAACAGCAATTCCGTTTACAACAAAATTACATATAAAATGTGCCGTCATTGTAACATATATGTTTTTGGTTTTAATGTAAGAAATGCTTAACGGCAAAGCCCATATCATGCATAACAAAACTCCCCAAATTGTAAATGTGTGTTCTAAAGCATATGCAAACATGCTAAACAATGTTGTCAAAATTAAAATTTTCCCATTTTTAAAAGATGTAAGGTTCTTTCTATAAAACACTTCTTCTACGATTGGTGGCAATATTATTGTAGATGCTGCAAATAGAATAAGTTTTAACCAATTATCCGCTTTCAAATTAATCATTCCCGTACTAAGATATGGGAACATATTTTCTAAGATATTTGTAAATACGAAAGCAAGACAAAAGAATAATATCGTCAATATAACCTGTTTCCAAAAAGCAATTCCTCCTTTTACAGAAGCTATCCACTCTTTGATTGAAAAATCTTTTCCTAACCAGAAATATATTACTAAAACTATATAAAACAAAAAATTGATGTATATATAATAGTCTTGAAATAGTAAGCATGCTATTACAAACAGTACTTCAGCAATAATTGGAAAGATATTTAATTTAATATATTTATTGTCCATACGCTCGTCCCAATTTACCTTTCACACTATTTCCACAAAAGCCTCCCACCATAACGGTGGAAGGCTTTTTAAACAATTCACCTAAATTCAACAACTCCCTTTTGAACCTACTATTTCAGCTTTTTAGTATCAAAACAGTATCATTTAGAGAAATTCGCTACATCGAAATCGCTAAAACCTTGTGTTTTCAACGGTTTTAAACAGTAACATATTTGCTTCCGTTCTATCATATTTCGCTGGAAAATTTGATGAGAAAGGCGTGAGTCACAGAATTTTTGCGAGGGTAAATTATCTCCTTTTCACCTTTATACATACAATTTGCGAGGAAAAACGGGAATATTTCGCGAAGTGCAGAATTTTTGCGAGTGAGACGTATAGATAATACGTCGCAATGAGCAAAGAATTCGAAACAAGCCTTTATCGCAAATTTAACGTGAAATTTTAACCGTAAATTTATTCCCATTCTTCTTTTCCAAACATCCGATATATCCCAAATCATTCAAAATACTATATTCTAATTTTTCTAATATCTCTGAATCCACCTAATTATAGGACGTTTTCAAATTTTTAGTCCCGTCCCAGTCCCAGTACCGGATATTATAATGTATTATATAAGTCGACTATTTTAGTGTGTTTAGATTAAATCACTTATAAACATGGTATAATATTATAGAAATACTGCACAAAGTAGAAGATTAATTTGAGGTGAGTTATGGGATTTTCCTATGATAAATTATGGAAAAAATTAATAGATGAAAAGATGAATAAATTAGACTTACAAAAAGCCATAAATACAACTCCTCATACCATAGCTAAAATGGGAAGAGATGAAAATGTTAGTATGGAAATACTGGGTAGAATTTGTAGGTATTTTAAATGTGATATATCGGATATATTGGAGTATAGAATTGAAAATACTAATGATTGAAGATGACAGCACAATTGCTTTTGCTGTTAAAACTTACCTAAACAAACATAATATTGAAACAATTATTTATAACAATCTTTCTCAGACAGAGAATCTTAATTTTAATGATTTTGATTTAATTCTACTTGATGCCAATCTTCCAGATGGATCAGGCTTTAATTTTTTAAAGTGGCTGAGGGAATTTTCTGACCTTCCTGTAATAATGCTCACCGTAAAAGACGAAGATGAGTATGTAATAAAAGGTCTTTCCCAAGGAGCAGATGATTATATTACAAAACCTTTTTCTCTTCCTGTTCTAAAGGCGAGAATAGACAATGTTTTTAGTAGAAAAATTAAAAAAGTGAATGAGCTGACTTTTAAAAATTTATCTTTAGATCTCATTTCAAAACAAGCTTCGATAGATGGAAAAGATTTAGACCTTAGCTTAAAAGAGTTTGCTATATTGGAAATGCTTTTAGAAAACCAAAATATAAATCTACTAAGAGAGCGAATTTTAGATTATGTTTGGGGTTATGATTTTTATGAAGTAAATGACAATACCCTAACTGTCACCATAAAAAGACTCAGATCTAAACTTGTAGATTATGGCAGTCATATAAAAACTCTTAGAGGGATAGGATATAGGTGGGACAATGAATAAAAGCAAAAATATTTTACTTGCCTTAATTTTAAATATATTAATGTCTTTGTTTGTAGTTTATCTCAATCCAAGATTTGATATTCTAACACTTATAGGTTTTTTACTTATAAATATAATTCTGTTTCTAATTATTAGAAAATTTGAAAAGAAAAAAGAAATAGATCTAGAGGATAAGATTAATAATATATTTAGCCTCCTCCATTCACTTGATATAAACTCTGATAATTACGAAATTATAGACGATGAATTTGGCAAACTCAGAGATGAGATTATTAAAATTATTATAGAAAACAAGAAAATAGCTGAAAATGCAGAGAAAAATAAGGAAACTTTAAAAAAATATACTGAAGACATTGCCCATCAAATAAAAACTCCGTTAACTGGATCACTATTATTGTTAGACTTATTAGAGGACGAAGATGACAACTTTTCCGAAGAATATATAGAAAGACTTAGAGATAATTTGATTAGACTACACAACTTATCTGATATTTTATTAAAACTTGCCGCCCTTGATTCTGGCACAATAGAAATGACAAAAGACAGGATATCTGCTCGAGAATTAATTGAAGATATCATACAAAAGCTAAAAGATTATTTTATTAATGATAATGTTGAAATTATCCTTGATGGAGATGATTTTAATCTTATATGTGATAAGAAATGGACCTATGAAGCAGCATTTAATGTTATGAAAAATGGTCTAGAAGCAACAGAAGATAGGCATATAGAAATTCACTTAAAAGAAACGAACTTATATAAGAGCATATTAGTAGAAGATTTCTCAGATGGCTTAGATCGACAAATGTTAGAAAAAGTTTTTAGGCGTTTTTATAAAGCGAATCCAAATTCAAAAGGCTATGGTATTGGACTTCCTATGGCAAAATCTGTTATGGAAAGACAAAATGGAGAGCTTTTATATCATAAGGGGAAGAAATCAAATGCCTTTGAACTGAGATTTTATAATTAAATTTTAAGACTGTGTCTAAAAATAAGACACAGTTTTTTTCTAGTCACTTTCCAGTCACTTAAGCCTAATATTATATAGACAAGTTAAGGAGGATACAATATGAATATAGTAAAAACAGTTGATTTAACAAAAACATATAAGGGCGGAGTAGAAGTAAATGCCCTTTCAAATGTAAACTTTGAACTAGAAAAAGGAGACCTAGTTGCCATCATTGGAGACAGTGGATCTGGCAAATCTACACTACTTCATTTACTTGCAGGAGTAGATACACCAACAAGTGGTGATATATTTATTCAAGATAAAAATATTACCAAGTTTAACAAAGATGAAATGACAATCTTTCGCAGAAGAAATATTGGCGTTGTCTACCAATTTTTTAACCTCATTCCTAATATTAATGTGAGAAAAAATATCCTACTTCCTCTTTTATTGGACAATAAAAAAGTAGATGAAGAATATTTAAAGGAAATTTTATCAATACTAGGAATAGAAGGAAAACTCGATAGGTATCCAAAGCAATTATCAGGTGGAGAGCAACAAAGGGTTGCTATTGCTAGAAGTCTTATTACAAGACCTGCCATTATCCTTGCAGATGAGCCTACAGGAAATCTTGATAGGAAAAACTCAGAAGAAATCACAGGACTTTTCAGACTTGTAAATAAGAGATTAAATTCTACAATTATGATCATTACTCATGATGAAAAAGTAGCAAATTCTTGTGACAAGGTCTATAGAATGGTAGATGGTAGGTTAAATTTCTTAGGAGATGGAACTTATGAAAATTATTAATGACCTAGCTGATGGAGCTGTAAAAAATAACAAGAAAGACAGTTTTGCTATTAAAATATCAATACTTTTAGCAGTTATATTGCTAGGTACAGTTGTATTTATTGTAGGATCCTTAAAACATGATGAGTATAACTTCGTAAGAAAAACTATTGGAGACTACCATGTAGCAATTACTGAAGTTGATGAAAAACTATATGATAAATTAATAAGTGATACGGATATAGAAAAAATTTCTTTTAATAAAATCATAGAGACAGATTTAAATGCAAATATTTATGAAAATGGAAAATATAGCAACCTATTAACTGGCTATGAAATTAAAAAAGGAAGAAAACCTAATAACTCAAGCGAACTATTAGTGCCAGAAAGATTTTTAACAAAGAATAAAAATTATGATATAGGCTCTAAAATTACTGCAAGTGATAAAACTTATATTATAGTTGGAGTCTATGATGATTATGGATATTCTTTTGAAAAGTCTATGTTTCTTACTTTGGCTGATAGTGATAAAAAGATAGACTTATTAAAAAACAATGGAGGTTTAGAAGCCTTAATTTGGTATAAGCATCCAAGAGATACTTATACAAAGACTAGGGAAATTTTATCTACTATGAATATAGACGAGAAGTCTTCAATAGACATAGGAAGACTATCTTATAATACAGATATTTTAGAGTATAAGTTGATTTATCCTCAAGGAATATTTCCGCCTAAGTCAGTGATAAAATCTGCTGTAGAAGAGTATAGTGCGTATTTTTTTCTAGTTCTTCTATTTGCTTTTATTATCTATGGTGCATTTAACGTATGGAACAATAGGGATTTAAAAGAAATTGCCCTATTAAAAAGCACAGGTATGACTGCAAAACAAGTTAAAAAAATGATAAAAAAGAAAGCCTTTAAGCTATCTGCATTGCCAGTAGCCTTAGGTACACTTCTATCCTGGGTTTTCGCAAACTTATTAATGTATTTAATGTGGCTTAATAACTCAGTATCCTATAAGAATATGTCTGAGATAATTGGAGAAAGTTTTAAGGCACCAGATTTTCACCTAGTTTATTTAGATCCTACTTCTATTTTAATAATTATTTTATTATCGCTTTTGACAGTATATTTATCTGCGACAATCCCTGCTAGGAAAAGTGCAAAATTAAAGATAATAGAAGGTTTAAATGGGATTACAGAAAAAAATATAAAATTAGGAAAATCAAAAATAAATGGACCTATAGAAAAGACTTTAGCAAAAGATTATTACAGGTCTTATCGCTCAACCTATCGAATTATTGTAATTTCAATGGCTCTTTCTGCATTTGTACTGACCACAGTCTTAGTTAGCCAATCATATAGAACTTTGAACGAAAAATATAACTCTTATAAAAGTCCTTACAATTTTAATTCAAGTATTTACACTGATAAGAGTTTAGATGAAAACTTATTAGCTGATTTAGAAAAAGTTGACGGAATAAAAGAGCTTCACCTATATCAAAGAAATGACACTAAGTTTTACCTTGATGATAATAAAGACTTTATTTCTAAAGACTTAAAAAATTCTCTTGATAGTGGGGAAATAGCAAAAGATAGTCTATATGCAAGTTTATATGCTTTAACAGATGAAGATTTTGAAAAAATTTTAAAAGAAAATAACATCCCTAATGCATCTTATTTATTACTTAATAAGATAAGAAAAGATAATAAAACTCCGTATGCTTTTAGTGAGTATATAAAAATTTCTGATAAGGATACAGGAAAAGTAACTTTAAAATATAATGCACAGGGCAAACCAATAAATATAAAAATTGACGCAAGTATTGATGAAATGCCTTATGACTTAGAAGCTTATAATGACAATCAAATATCTATCTTTACAAGTGAAAGTACCATGAAAAAATTTATTGATGAATATGGAATAGATAAATCAGATCCTGTTTACTATTATTTTGTAAAAATAAAGGCTGAAAAAAACAAGAAAAAAGTATTTGAAGATGCCGAAAAAGTAATTTCAAATTATGTACCAAAGTCTGACCATGGAACAGCTACAGAAATTTTAAGAGAAGCAACAAGTAAAGAGCAAACAAGGAATGAAAGACTTTTAAACCTAGCTATTCAAATCATTCTAATAACAATCGCTCTTTCCAATGCCTATAATAGCTTTAAGGGAAATCTACGAGCGAGATCAAATGACTTTAAACTTCTATCAACTACTGGCATGACAGAAAAACAGATTGAAAAGATGGTATTTTCTGAAGTAAAAATATTATTTAAAAATATTTTCTTAGTATATATCTTTATGTTTTCTATAGGCATTGTGTTAAGAGCCTATAGGAGTAACTATGAATTAGGCTTTGGAATAAAAGAACTGCTAATAAATATGAATTATACTCCTATATTAATAGTTTTTGTCTGTATAATTGCAGGTGTCTTACTTGCAATAAAAAGTGGTCTTAAAACAATAAATGAAAACTCAGATAATACTTTTAAGAGTATATAAGAGAAATGCTGTGAGCATTAAACTCACAGCATTTCTATAGCACAAAACCACCCTAAAATAAAAGATTGTATTAGAATCCCAGACAAAACTGAACCATTAATATCATTATCTTCTCGTGTTTTCATAAACTGAATATGGTCAATATATGGATGACATTTGAATGAAGATACTAAAATTTTTTCATCAGTTTTTTCACTCTCGGTAATGTAATCTATTGCCAAATTTAAAGTTGATTTTATTGGATGTGTTTTTATAATTGCCATACTAATCACCAGAACTTTCTTTTGATTTATTAAGAAGTAGGGAATGGATCTGCCATATTTCTTTTGATAATTTTTCTATCTGATTATTCATAGATTCAATTTCATTTTTGTAAATAACACCAGTTGCATTAGTTGCTTTTACAATCTGATTAATATTGTTTGTTGCATTAGAAAGTAGCCATTGGAGATTTCTAAATGGTTCTAGGTCTACAATATAAATTTCTTTTTCTAATACACATTTCCTAAGAAAGTGGGACATGGTTTTGCAATTTGCAAGTTTCATTTTCTTTTCAAAAATTTCTTTTTCTTCATCTGTTAAATATATTTTTAGTTGATTTTTAAATTTATTTTATACTATATGTCGCTTTTAAGTGTACAACCTATCAAATAAAAAAGAGAGTGTATCAGAATTTAATCATTCTGACACACCCTCTTCATTTATATAGCTAACAATATCTCCCTCATCACATTTAAGACTTTCACAAATTCTTGCTAAAACATCCATGCTAACAATCTCATTCTTACCTAACTTATGAAGAGTTGCTGAGGACATCCCTGTATCTAGTCTTAAGTCTTCTTTATACATTTTCTTCTCGTCAAGCAACTTTCAAAGTTTGCTGTAATAAAATGCCGTATTTTTCTCTTTCATTGCTATATTATTATTCACGCTTTTTAACTCACAGTCTCTCTTTTATCTCATGAGTTCCTTCTTGTAAAAATTTAATATCATTAAGCCTGTTCATCTCTTCTACTGTTTTCTTCCTTAATTCGTCAGTAGAAAAACCTAGAATCTTTAGAATATGGAACTGTAGTAATATCCTTAGTTCAGCATTTACTAAAGGCAATTCTTCTCTTGAAAGTGCCTTCTCTTCTTTTTCGATATTATAATGAGTATAGTAATTTCTCGTATCTACTACCTTACTGATATATTCTACTTTATTGTAAGAACTAGGCCAGAAGGGTAATATTCCTTCAGCAAAAATTAAATCAGCCAAGCGACTTCTTAGATGTATCTTTTTACTATTTTGCTGATGCTCATCAAGTAAAAAATCGTGCCATTGATTCTGATTCTCATTACCCCTACAAAAATTATAAGTAATTTTTTCAACTCTAGTAATGTAATCTTTTACATCATCAGTGATAAATCTTGCATGAAAAGTCTCTAAAGCTTGAACCAAGTTTAAAAACAAGACTTCTGGTGCTGTAATTTTATTAGAAAAAACAGTAAAGTAAAGATCCAAGACTGGTTTAAGTTTAGAATATCTATTATTCCAATTTAAAAAAATATTTTGATCATTTATATCTCTTAAAGTAAAGATAAATTTGAACGGTCTAATACTTGCAGTAGATTTTTTCTCCCCCTTTCCAAACAACAAATCAGCTTTTAAAAAATGTTTAGTAACAGATCCATCTTTGTTTTCAAATTCTGAATATATTGTTGGGTGTTGATATTTAATATTCTCAATAACTACCTCATTATCAATACCAAGGCCTATAAGATACTGAATAGATAAAATATCATCTAGTATTTCATCAATCTCTTTAGGTTGATTATAAACAAAGTCTACAAGAACACTTTGACGTGCAATAATCTCCTTACTATATGAATTGCTTTCCATACTTCCCTGTACAGGATAAAATTTTATAAGTAAACCATCTCCAAATTTAAAATTAACAGGATCTTCATGTTCCCAAATCAAATTCACACCATAATTTGAGGAATAGTCCCAGTTATATTTGCACAATCTAGACCAATTTATTATCTCCCCAAAGTCAACGGTAACATTTGAAAACATTACCTCATCTTCAGACTTTATTTCTAGCCCCCAGAAAGCAAAATCAGAGTAAATAATTTGTTGTGTATATGATAATAGATATGTGTGCTCTTTACCCGTTTCACATTTATATAACAAAACTTTTGCTCCAGAAAATAAAGTGCCACATATATATGGAATCTTTCCTTTATAAGGTGGTCTAGGCATTGGATTACTATCACTGGCTGGAATAATTAATTCAAGAACAATAAAATTTTTATCCGAATCAATATGCAGTTCTCCTTGAAAAGTTTTCTCACTATCAAAAAATTTCCATGTTCCGCCATATTTTTGTATATTTCTCATCTAAGCCTCCTAAATATGATTCTCTGTATTAGAGCAAAAATAAGGTCCTAATTCTTCTTCATGCGTTTTTATATTTGTCCATGACCAATCGGAAGCGACAAGATATACCTCGTTATATCTATCGAGCATGTCTGCAGTAATTTCTTCAATATTATTTTCAAAAACTTTATTTTCATCCCAAGGGAAAAAATAAATTGTACCTACTTTATTTACCTTGTCAAAAGTTTTTCTCGCTTCATTTCCGACCGAGTAACTTCCCTTATCAATTAAATCCAAAAAAGCATGCCATATAAAATTACCTGAATCTCTAACTCTAAAATCTAAATCTTTTTTAGAGACATCTTTTGTAAAATGTTTTATCCATTCTTTCTCAAAATTCATAGAGATACTCCGTAGCGTTTTCATCTTCAACTTACTAAAGATTATTATACCAGATAAAATCAAATTTCTCATTTAAAAAGGTGCCGTATTTCTACGACACCTCGGTTTATTTATTCGATTTTATCAATCAAAGTTTCATTATTTCTAACAAAACTTTGATTAAACTTGAATAGTCCCTCTAACATATTTTTCATATCTGAGTGATAAACTTTCTCAAAATTCTCGTAACGATCTTGTACTTCCTGGAAGGTATCTCTCATGGCGTCTAGTTCCTTAATAAAATCCTCAATGCCTCCTAAACCTAAACATAATTCTCTTTCTTTTTCCAATAATCCTTGTTCATTCATATAAATTTTCATTCTTTCTTACTCCTGATATTCTTGTATTTTTTGAATTCTTTTTAATAATAAGCTGTGAATATCCCAGATTTCTTTGGATAACTTGTCTACGTCTTGCCTGATAGCCTGTATGTCATTTTTGTAAATAACACCAGTCATATTAGTAGCTTTTGCAATCTGGTTTATATTATTTGTTACATTTGAAAGTAGCCATTGGAGATCTCTAAATGGTTCTAGGTCTACAATATAAATTTCTTTCTCTAATACACATTTTCTAAGAAAATGGGACATAGTTTTGCAATTAGCAAGTTTCATTTTCTTTTCAAAAATTTCTTTTTCTTCATCTGTTAAATATATTTTTAGTTGATTTTTTCTTTTTCTATTATCCATACGTTTCTCCTTTACACTTAACTTTTTGGGTCTTAGGGTTCTCCCTAACAAGGTAAAATTCATAAAATTAGATAGCCTTAAAAGCTATTGATTTTTTGATTTTTTCGTAAGTGGGTACTCACTTACTGTGCTTGCTATTAATAACAAGTCTAAAAATTATTTTCTAATAATTTTCCAAATAGAAATTAAAAAGTGTAACTGTAACTTACAAAATAAAAACTTCCAAAATTAGGCAAGCTTGTTTTAAGAGTCTGTGTTATCGCCTTATTATCAAGCCATTAATTTATGTAATCCTAATTTAAGAAGATTTATAACGGTAGGTTACAGGTTACAAAGTTACATTTGTATCTTTTGCTTAATTTGCTGTATCTATTTCTAATTGTTTTTCTTTTTGCCATTCTTTTGGCAACAAATTCTTATCAACTTCTATAAAGTCAGTTTCATTTTCTATTTTCTTTTCATAATATAGTTTTACTGGGATTGAGACTCCGCTTGGTGATATTCTTTTGGTCTTTGATGACCTAATTGGAATCCAGTCTTGGAAATAATTATCCATAATCTCTGAAAAAGATTTTGATTTTATTTGGTAGCCTTGCATGGTTAGTTCTTTGAAACAAGTTATATTTGGATCTGCACTTTTCGGCTTATATTCTTCTAAGAAATACCTAATGTCTTCCACATCTGGGTTTAGATATTTGAACTTTTCTTGCTCCTTATACAAGTCTTTTAAAAGATTTTTTGGTATAGTCCATGCATGAGTCTTGTTTTTAAAGATTTCATATCCCAAAGCTAGAGCCTGGTTAAAATCTTCTCTTATACGTGACATATATTCTTTGTCTGAAAGTTTTTCATTGTTATTTTTATCTGGATATATAGTCCTTATTCTTTGATTCGGGTTACATTCAACAGGCAAATATCTTCTTTCTCCAGTATGGTCATTAAGAAAAGTTCTTTCATTTAATGTCCCTATGAAGATACAAGTTCTAGGTACATCTGTGGCGTATTTTTCGTAGGGTATTCTTATCCTTTCACTTAATTTTGATAAAAAAGATTTAGCTTCATTAGCTGATTTTGCATTTCTTAAAGCAACAAATTCTTCAATTTCAACGACAGTTTTACCCATAAGGTTCATAACAGCATCCTTACCTTGAATGTTTTCTATTGTGCAAAACCAATCATCTGTTATGGACAAGTATCTTGCAAAAGTCGATTTGCCTATACCTTGTCCACCAACTAAAACAATCATCTCATCAAACTTAGATCCTGGATTGAAAATTCTTTTTATCATACCCAATATCATATGTTCCATTATCCAATTGTTAAGCTCTGTATCATCCGCTCCCAAATACTTTGGTAAAAGTTTTCTAATGGCATTTTTATCTCCATTCCATTTTAAATTTTGAAGATATTGCTTTGGCGGACTCACTTCATATTGATGAGCTACAAAACGAATAGCTTCCCACATTTTGTTTGCGTTATAATTAATTCCAAAATGTTTTTCTATCTCTAAGCCTAATCTATTGTTCAAAGAATCATCCCAAAGTCTTATTTGATTTTCCTTTATATTTCTTTCTCCGATAATTTTCCCCTGGAATTTTATTTCATTGGTAAATTTATCAAAGAATATTTGTCCCTCAATTATTTTTTGATTTTGACAATATTTGGGATTTAAAATAGCTGTTACAATATTCCCAGTAATTTGTCTAACCGTCCCCTTATCTGTAGTTTGTAAGTCTAAAAAGGCGTAAGTCTGATCTATTTCTGGGAATTTTAATTTAATATCTGTCATAAGCCTTACTCCTCTTCTTTTTACAACCATCTAATCTCTTTATTGTTTTATATTTATTCTCCATTTTATCCTCCTGTCTGGTATAAATAAGACTCCTGTGGTAAAATGAACTTGTCTAGAGAACACTTCTCACAGGAGTGCATGCCTTTACTCTTTGTAGTAGGGGTTTTTTTCTTTTTTGATTTCTTCATATATTTCTAAAATATAAATGAAAATATCAGCTTCATCGTCATTGAGTTTGCCAAACTTTTTAATAACTTTTGCTAGTTGAAATATTTCCTTGGCTATATTATCAGAAAGTCTATAATCACTTACTAACTTAACTTCGTGATTTAATAGCATTTGTAGAAAATAATCTTGTTTTTTAAGTCCACTGATTTCAATCTTTTTGTTTATTAGATCATATTCTTCTTCAGATACTCTAAAGTTTAAAATTCGATTTCTTTTTCTATTTTTGTCTTTATTTCTCGTTTTTTTAGAAATTTCATCTAATGAATGTCTTCTAAACATCTTTATCATCCTCTTCTAATAAATCTTTCCAGTCATTTGCCTTATTATTTCTTACTTGTGTTAAAGACAGAGCCATTTCTTTTTGCTTACTAGGGAAGAGATGAGCGTATCTATAGGTTATATCAATCGATTCGTGTCCAACCCTATCAGCTATTGCAGTTGCAGAAAATCCTAGTTCAATTAAGAGTGAAACATGAGAATGCCTTAAATCATGTATTCTAATTCTTTTTACTTGAGATTTCTTAGATCCCCTATCCATTTCATGGTGTAGGTAACTCTTGGAGAAATTAAATATTAAGTCTTTTGGTTTTAACTTATAAAAACTGTCTATATACTCTTTAATCTCTTCAGTTAGAAATTCAGGCATAACTATTGTCCTTATACTTTTTTTAGTCTTAGGAGCAGTTATTACATTTTTCCCATCAATCCTTTGTAAAGATTCATCAATTTTTAATGTATGCCTTTCAAAATCAAATTTCTCTTTTGTTAAGGCTAATAATTCTCCCATTCTAAGACCACACCAATATAAAAGTTCAAAAGCATAGAATGATTCAGGTTTATCTTTAATAGCTTCTATAAATTTTTCATATTCATCTTGAGTCCAAAATAGCATTTCATCAGCTTCTTTTTCTCCCATAGATCCAACATCACGAGCAACATTAGTTTTTAAATTGTAGTACCTACAAGCATGATTTAAGATACTAGATAACTGGGCATGAATAGTTCTCAAATAAGTAGGAGAGTAGTTTTTTCCATTCTTATCCTTAATCTTCATAAGCTCATTTTGCCATTGAATGATGGTTACGTTATTAATCTCATTAAGCATTAAATCACCAATATAGGGAAGTATTTTTTGATTTACAATTGCTTCTTTTGTCCTCCAAGTATTTCCTCTTATTCTTGGTTTTCTATCCCTCTTGTAAAGTTCAAAAAACTCCCTAAAGCTCATCTCAATTGATTCAGAATGTTGATTTAAAAATTCTTGTTCCCATTTTAAAGCTTCTTTTTTTGTTAAAAATCCACGTTTTTTCTTAGTTAATTTTTCTCCTTTCCAGTTGGTGTAATTAAATTTACAAAACCAAGTCTTGTTCCCGCTTTCATCTCTAAATGCTGGCACTTTAAACCTCCTTTGCATTTGTTGGTTTATAGCAATACTTTTCCATAAAGTATTCTCTATTTACCTTTCCTCTTTGCACACGATAGCCTAATTTAAGTAGATCTTGATTCATATCGTTTATTATCTGATATGCTGTTGTCCTACTTACATCAAGAAATTCTTGTACATCTTTTGCATTCATAAAAATACCTTTCATAATGTCCTCCTTTTATAGTTTGTAAGGTTCTACATCCTCAAAAGGGCGAGCATTAATTTATATATCTTACAATTTCCGTTCAATATCGAACGGTATGTATATATAATAACAGTTCATATTTGTTCTGTCAAGTTTTTTCTATTTATTTTTTTCTAAAATATTCAGATACTTGCAAATATTTACAACAGAACAGTTTTGTTGAGTTTTTGTTCATTTTGTGATAAAATATTTATAGTTATTGTGAAATAAGGAGGGGTTAGTTTGATTTCTGGAGAAAAATTAAAAAAGTTAAGACTTATGCGAAACTTAACTCAAAAAGAACTCGCTATTAAGTCTGGTTTGACAGATGCTGCCATAAGAAATTATGAACTTGGAAATAGATCTCCAAGTAAAGAACAATTACAAAAAATATCTGAAGCACTTGATTGTGATATATCAGCATTGATCGATCATGAACCTAATTCTATTTTTGAAATAATGCATATAATTTTTGATTATGAAAAAGACATGAAGTTTAGACCCTCAGCAGGCGATGGGGAGATCACTGGACTTTTATCAAATGATGTAGACTTCAATAATTTTCTTATAGAATGGAATGAGATGAGAAAAAAGTATTACAACGATGAGATAACAGACGAGGAATTTGAAGATTGGAAGTTATCTTACCCTAAAAAATCAAGATTTTTAAAATAAAATATGTACGCAAAAAGACCGCAGTCTAAAAACTACGGTCTAATTTTTTATCCAAATGTAAACCACTTGGAACTATTATTTAGTTTATTCTTTTTTACTTATCAGTACCATTTGAGTACCAGTAGCCATTTTTTATTCTCTTTATAGCTTGTAATTAAGCCATTTTAGAAAATTTTGCGATTATTCCCATTCAATCGTTCCCGGTGGTTTCGAGGTTATGTCGTATACTACGCGGTTTACCTCTGGCACGCCGTTTATAATTCTTCTTTGAGCTTCTTGCAAGAATTCATAGGAAAAGTTAAAGCTTTCGGCGGTCATGGCGTCGACTGAGTTGACGGCTCTGAGGGCGACCATGTATGAATAGGTCCTTTTGTCTCCTTGGACTCCGACAGTTTTGATGTCTGGCAGGACTGCAAAGGCTTGCCAGATTTTATCGTAGAGGCCTTGTTCGCGGAGCATTGTGATATATATATTATCGACCCTTCTTAAGATATCCAGGCGTTCTTCGGTGATTTCGCCGATAATTCTGATGGCAAGTCCTGGGCCTGGGAAGGGGTGACGGTCGACCATGTGCTTGGGCAGACCAAGTTTGTAGCCGATCTCTCTGACTTCGTCTTTAAATAGATCTCTAAGTGGTTCAATGATTTCAAAATCCACATCTTCAGGTAGGCCGCCAACATTATGATGACTCTTGATGACGTCTTCTTTTTTGCTGCCCGATTCGACAACGTCAGGATATATAGTTCCTTGGACTAGGAATTTTGCGTCGCCTTCGTTTTTCTTGGCATCTTCAAAGACCCTGATGAATTCTTCGCCAATAATCTTGCGTTTCTTTTCAGGTTCTGTAACGCCTTTGAGTTTATCGAGGAAGCGTTTTCTGGCGTCGATTTTTACAAATTTTACCTTGAAGTTTTCTGTAAATACTTTTTCGACTTCTTCGGCTTCGTTCATCCTCAAAAATCCGTGGTCAACGAAGATGCATGTGCACCTGTCGCCGATGGCGCGTTCCATAATGGCTGCGGCTACTGATGAGTCAACGCCGCCTGATAGGCCGAGAATGGCACGACCGTTTGGTCCAACTTTGGCGCGGATTTTTTCTATTTCACGGTCTATAATATTGTCGCTGTTCCAATCCGCCTTGAGTTTTGCGATTTCAAAGAGGAAGTTCTCAAAAATTTCCTTTTGGTGTTCTGTGTTGTTGACCTCTGGGTGGAATTGGGTCCCGTAAAGTTTTTTATTTTTATTTGCAATGGCAGCAGTCTTGCACTGAGGTGTGGTTGCGATTACCTCAAAGCCCTCTGGAAGGTCAGAGATGTAGTCTGTGTGGCTCATCCAAACTGTGCCCTTGTTAAGACCTTTAAATAAGTCATCGCCTGTAAAGGTCGCGTCGGCGTGGCCGTATTCACTCTTGTCCTTGTCAGCGTGCTCAACCTTGCCGCCCAGTACGTGGGCCATGAGCTGGGCCCCGTAGCAGATGCCGAGTATTGGGATCCCTGCTTCAAAAAGTTCTTTGGGTGCTGTCATAGCATTTTCAGCGTAGACAGAGTCTGGGCCACCAGTTAGTATGATTGCGGATGGTTTTTTTGCTAGAATTTCCTCCATGGTGGAATCGCCCGGCATAATTTCGCTGTATATGTTTAGATCGCGGACACGTCTTGCTATCAATTGGCAATATTGGCCCTTAAAGTCTAATACGATTACCTTGTCCATTTTACCTCCTTTGTTTTTTGTAATAGGATAGAAAAAAATTCTTGGCGACCATTTCAGGATCGCCGCTACAGGAATTTTTTCCTTTTTTGTGTTTTATCACGAGGCGGAAATTTCGCCTCCTTTATTTTATTTTTTACTTGTCTTCCAAATACATATGGGCGAGTTTATTTACATCGCCTGCTCCCATGGTTATAAAGAGATCGCCAGGTCTAAGGGCGGTTTTTAAATATTCCAGGGCAGATTCAAAGTCTGGATAATACTTGCAAGAAATTCCGCGTTCGTTCATCTTTTCGACCAAATCGCGGGAGTGAATGCCCAAATTATTGGTCTCGCGAGCCGCAAATATATCTATAACCACGACTTGGTCCGCCAATTTAAAGGCGTCTGCAAAGCCGTTTAAAAGAATCTTAGTCCTAGTATAAGTGTGGGGTTGGAAAACGCAGAAAATTCTTTCCTTGTTCATATTCTTAACAGCGTTTAGGCTGGCCATAATCTCCGTTGGATGATGGGCGTAGTCGTCCATAACTGTGACCCCGTCCTTTTCGCCCAGCATCTCCAGCCTTTGATGGACTGGTTTGTAATGGTCAATGGCATCTACAATCGTCTCTATATCCAGGCCTGCATCATAAGCAGTTGCAATGGCCGCCAAAGAGTTTAGAACATTGTGAACGCCCATTACGCTTGTGTTTACCTTGTAAGTCTTGCCCTCAAATTCCAGATCATAAGAAGCAAAACCCTCTTCATTGTAAGTAATATCTTTGGCCCTAAAATCAGCCGGCCTGTGAATACCAAAAGTAATCAGCTTGCCATCGTGGGCCTCTCTAATATTTTTAAGACTTGCTTCATCACCGTTAATAATCAAATGGCTGCCCGACTTTAGACCCTTGATAAATTCAATAAAGGTCGCCTCTATGTGTTCAAGGGACTTGTAATAATCCAAATGGTCTTCGTCGATATTTAAAACGACGGCTGTTGTTGGATGGTATTTTAAAATATTACCCTTGTATTCGCAGGCTTCGCAAAGCATAACATCGTGCTCGCCCACCAATACATTGCCTCCAATGGCATCCAAATTGCCGCCCAGTAAAATCGTCGGTTTAAAATCGCTGTGCTTAAAAATCGTTGCAAGCATTGACGTGGTTGTCGTCTTGCCGTGAGTCCCCGTGATGGCGTAGGATTTTTGATACTGGGTCATCAGCTGGCCCAAAAAACTCGCCCGGTCAATCATGGGGATGCCCGACTCCTTAGCCGCAATAAATTCTGGATTGTCAGCTGAGATCGCATCTGTGTAAACAATTAAATCAGGCTTTAAAATATTTTTTGCATCTTGAGGCGCACTAATCTTTGCCCCGTGGTCTATTAAGTTTTGGCAAAGAGGAGTAATGGTCCTGTCAGACCCAGAAACCCTATAGCCCCGGTCCAAAAGAACACGAGCCATAGAGCTCATGCCAATGCCCCCAATGCCAATAAAATGTACTTCTTTAATATTATTAAAATCTATGTCCATAAAAACCTCTTATATTACATTCATATTACATTGTTTATTATACTATATACTTCTTTAAATTTCAATTAATATTGATTTGTGACCAACAATAGCGATATTAACCGTAAATTTTATTTTTCTTTTATAATGTATTATAATATAGAAAATAAATAATAAGAAAGGAAGATTTAACATGCGTATTGGAATATTAAGTGACACCCACGGGTCTTACGACGAATTTATGAAGGCCATTGAAAAGATGGGCAAGGTCGATTGCTACATTCACTTGGGCGACGTGCTCTACCACGGCCCCAGAAATGACCTGCCAGTTAAATACGACCCCAAGCGTTTGGCTGAGCAGATTAAAAATATGGACAACATTTATTTTGTCAAAGGCAATTGCGATTCTGAGGTCGACGAAATGGTCACAGGCAAAAACATCCACGAAAATTATCTGATTAAAGACTTTGGAGACGTGAGGATTTTTGCAACTCACGGTCACAGGGAATCTGAAGAAGATCGGATCCAAATGGCTGAGGCCAAATTTTGTGATTTTTTAATCACCGGTCACACCCACATCAAGGTCAACCGTAAGACGGACACCGTCCACATTTTAAACCCCGGATCTACTACTATTCCAAAGGATGGGAGTCGGTCATGTATGGTTATTGATGGGTACGACATAGAAACCTACGAATGGTGAGTAATTTGTGGTTAAAATTGCGACTTTTTGCAGTGTTCGACTTTTTGCTCATTCCGCTGTACACTCTAGTACAGCTCACTCGTCAAAAAGTCTCAAGCTACAAAAATCCATCAATTTTCCCTCACAAATTAAAAAAGAGTACACCTGCGTCCTAAAAATTTATTTCACTTCGAAGCCCTAGCCCAAGAGACGAGCCTTGAAAAGGCGATGTTAATTGGCTAGCAGGTCTCGTGTCAGAGATTCCCAAGAGAACGAGTGTAACGACGTTCAATTGGTGAATCTTACGGCCCTCATCGAAATTTCCTAGCAAATTACGAGTATCAAATGGATATAGATTAGAACGTTGTAGGGGCGACTTGCAGCCCTGCCCAAGAATCGAACGCGAAAGCGTGAAGATGATTGGCTAGCAGTGACTCACGCAACTTGTTGTCCAGTCGTTCGACCGTAGGGAAAAACGATTGGGTACAACAATCTGAGGAGAATGTCGCCCGCAAAAGTCTTGCCCCAAAGTTCAAAAATTCATCAATTTTCGAAACCCTAGCCCAAGAGAAAAATTTTTTTACACAATCTAGTCCTTTTGGGTGATGTATAAAAGGGAAAGGTAGATTTATAATATATATATAAACAAAGAGAAAAGAATTTTTCCAACGGATATCTTTGTAGCCATGTAGCGTCTGGTTGCAGCCCTGCCCAAGAGAGCGAGTGATAACGATGCTCGATTGGATAGCAGCGACTCACGCAACTTGTTGCCCAAGAAAACAAAATTTTAGGTAGCGTCCGATTTATTTCGGACAAAAAAATTTTGTTTGATTGGTTGCAACAATCTGAGGAGAATCCCAGACATTCGGCGAATGTGATTGCCCCTTGTTGGTATGAACATTCGTCGTAAAAACAAATAGATTACGGATATTGATAAGAACGTTGTAACGGCGATCCTGAAATGGTCGCCATCTCGAACCCGGAGGCGTTCGAGACATTTCAAAAAAGGAGGATATTATGAACAATTTCGACACACAAACAGGCATGCCTATCAACATGGCCAAATCTGAATTTAAAGGCGGAGTATTTGATTACATGGGCAGGCAAATTATCGGAGCTTTACTTACACTCGTTACGCTTGGACTCATGCTCCCATGGGCAATAGTCCTAATCAAAAAATGGGAAATCAACAACACCTACATTGAAGGCAGGCGTTTGACATTCGACGGCACAGCAACACAACTCTTTGGCAACTACATCAAATGGTGGTTCTTCACTCTAATTACCCTTGGCATCTACGGATTTTGGGTCCACATCAGAATGAGACAGTAGGTCGTAAAGCATACCCATTTTGCATAAAAAATTTATGCGGCAGCCAGTGTTATCTGGCTGTTTTTTATTGCGAAAGGCTTTGCCTTATGGTTTACAATCGCTTTGTCTACCATAAAGGTAGACGCTACAATAACGATTGTAAACATTTGTGCAAGAGCTTTGTCTACCATTCTCCTTGAGCCTTTGTCCTCAATCGTTTTTCCCTTCGGTCTAACGATTGAACAAGAGGTTGCGTGAGTCCTGCATACCAATCGGTCAATTTCTTGGCGACCATAAAGGATCGACTCTACAGGAAATTGACCTCTTGGGCAGGGCTGCAAGGTAGACGCTACATTAGCGATTGCAAATATTTATAGAAAAGCTCTTCATTGATAATTTCCCTCAAAAATGGTAAAATATAGATACTTATGGGAAAAAAATATTTAATTGGAATTATTTTAATAACGCTGGTCCTCCTCTTGGTGGGAATTTTTTACGCTGACGGGGTAAGCTCGCTAAAGCTCGCCATAGAAAACCTGGAGCCGCGCTATGTATTTTTAATATTGGGACTCATGTTTGCCTATTGGCTTAGCCAGGCTATAATTATCATGCAACTGGCCCACAACCAAGGCCAAGCTATGAGCCTTTATGCAGCCTTCAAGACCTACATGATAGGCGAATTTTTTTCTGCCGTCACGCCATTTTCATCTGGCGGCCAACCCATGCAGGTCTTTTATATGAGTGGAATTGGAATTCCAACCGGCGTTTCGACATCGATTTTAGGAGTCCAACTTTTTTTCTACACTGTAGCCAGGCTGCTAATCACCTTTGCCCTTAGCATCTACCACGGAGATTTTTTCTACGCCCGCGGCTATGCCTTTACTTACATGCTGGTCCTGGGTCTAATAGTTGGTGTGGCCATGGTCGTCTTTATGGTCCTTGCCGCCTACAAGCCAGAGTTCGTCAAAAAAATCGTCCTGGGCTTTTATAAATTTTTGCTAAAGATAAAAATCCTAAAACCCAAAGACGAATTTGTAGAAAAAATCGAAGGGGAAATTGAAAATTTCAACCTAGGCCTGCAAACTTTCAGAGGTCAAAGCCTAGTTTTTTATATAATGATGATTGTGGAGAATATCATCGGCTATTTGGTATTTTATGCAATGACCTATTATATATTTGTATCCTACGGGGTCAGGCCGCCAAGCGTATCGCTCACCTTTGCCATATGTGCAGCAGTCCAAATCTCCAGCGGCTACATCCCAATACCAGGAGCCAGCCTGGGTGCCGAAGGCATGTTCTATCTCATGTTTTCATCCATCCTGCCCGAAGGAGCGCCAATATTTTTGGTCCTCTTAACCTGGAGACTCACCACCTACTATGTAAAAATTCTCCTCACCTTCCCCTTTACAATTAAACTAAAAGAGGAAAAGCAGTTGAAAAATAATAAATTATAGTGTATAATGATAGGGTCCTTAGGGATAGATTAAAATAATAAATGAGGTGACTATGGAAATTACAAGTGTAAATGTCAGACTTATGGAAAACACAGGCAAGCTCAAAGCCGTATGCAAGGTTGTGATGGACGACGAACTCGCCATCCACGAACTCAAAATTATCGAAGGCATCCACGGCCTATTTATAGCCATGCCATCCAGACAAGTCAAAGACGAATACTTTGATATAGTCCACCCCGTCACCAACACCATGCGCAAGAAAATGGAAGAAGCCATCTTCAAGGCCTACGAAGCCGAACTTGCACGCGTGGAATAAGGGGCATTGGCGCAGCTGGGAGCGCGTTAGACTGGCAGTCTAAAGGTCAGGGGTTCGATCCCCCTATGCTCCACCAAGATTTAAGGAAGTCGAAAGACTTCCTTTTTTGTTTGTATTTTTACTCCTGAGTTGTGCACACAAAAAATGCACCCACTTGGGTGCATTTAAACTGTTTTTATATAATGAATAATCTCATCATAACAGGAATATTTCCATTTACCATTACTAGAACCGAAACACCACGAAGTTTTGCCTTGTTTTCTCCATGGAATCTTGGGATTAGAGTATTGCTTCCTAGCTCTTCTCCATTTAAAACGCTTCCATCGTCATATGATGCCATTACACTGATATTGCCAAATTCTCCAAGTTCAAATTCAGGTTCTTTTGCCTCTAAATCTTTTATAAAAACGAGATGGAGTTTAGCTAGTTCATTATCAATGCCAAATCCTAGGTCAACCTTGTCATTCAATTTAAATTTCATATAATTTATAAGGTTTAAAGTTTCAATATTTTTCTCATCAAATCTTTCATCCTTTAAAAAGACAAAAGGTATTTCTGAATTGTAATTAATTGACAAACCACTAGCATCGCTGTGTGTTTTCATATATTCATCCATAAATTTTGTTTGGGCTTTAAACCTAGGCATCCAATCTCTAATTGTCACATATTTTGCTATAGGATTGTTTAAAGTATCACCATCTTCGCCCACTCTAGATAAATAAAGTACTCCATCTTTTTCTATTAATTTATTGCCATCAGATAATGAATAATCATTAGTCAGTTTAGGATCTGCTAAAAATGCTTTGATTTCTTCTGCTGTTGCGTTTGGATCTGTGGTCTTAACTTGGTCCTTCTTTTCTACTTTCTTCTCTTCAGGCTTTTTGTCTTCAGACTTTTCTTCTTTTTTGTCTTCAGTTTTTTCTTCAGCTTTTTCTTCAACCTTAGCTTCTGACTTGGTGTCGACAATTATTGCCTTGGTTTCTCTGTTGTAGTCTACTATAAATCCTACAACTGGGCCTAGGTCACGAAGTTTTACATAGTTATTTCTGTCGATTAAAGCTGCCTTTAATTCGACTTCTTTGCCATCAACCAAAATTGTGTTTGTAACCATCTTGGCTGTAGTCTTGTCGTGCTTCATTTCTTGTAGGTCAGTGTCAAGCTTTTCGTATGGCTTGCCAAGTTCCAAAGCAATTTGCTTTTTGACATCGTCAAATACAATGTTAAATTGTTTGTCTGTGCCGTTGAGTAGTGCTGCCAAGTCTCTTAGCTTGTAGTAGTTGTTGGCATTGATTAAATATCCGCCAATCTTTGCCTCTTCTCCATCGAGTTCAAATGGTTGGAAACTCTTTTGAGCTTCAGCCATTGGAGCTTCTTGTCCTTCAGCCCTTGCAATAGGTGCTAAAACCATAATAAGAGCAAGTGCAATTAGTAATACCTTTTTCATAAGTACCTCCTAAAAATATTATTACTTTAATCATAGCAAATAACAAATAAAAGTCAAGCTTTTTGTTAGATGAAGGCAAAAAAATATGGCCAACATTAAGTCAGCCATTACATCGCTAGGCATATTTTTTTGTCTTTCACGAGAATATCGCTTAACTTTTTATAGATATATTTTGCATATATTTTATTCATCAAATCTAAAAGATGCTTTTATCTCTTCCAACATAGGTTTTAATTCTTCGATAAGTGCTTTAATAGCAGAGGATTCTGTATCATAAGAAGAATCTCTAAAATAAAATGCAATATCTCCCAGCTTGCTCAAAAATTTCGCTCCTGGATAAGTTGCATTATTTTTACACACAATTATTTGAAACAGGCTCTCTGAAACTTCTATATTATTTTCATCTTCTGTAAAAAATTCAAAGTTCAAAATTTCTATATTTTCTTCTATCTTATCTTGGATAACATTATAAAATTTAATATTATATTTTTCCTCGGGAATTTCTATACTAAATCCATAATCATCATTATGATAAATCAACTTGTTAGCTTTATATATACCGTAAAGACTCTTTTCATAGTCTTCAATAATTTTTCTTTCTATTTCTTTTTGATGCTCTATCTCTTTTTTTAATTCATCAACTTCCATTTGTTGAATCTCTATTTGTTTTTTAAGGCTTTCTATCGCTGCTTGCTTTTCTATCTCATCTTCATTTTGTGCATTCTCCACTTCCTTTTTTTCTACTTGCACATTCTTATCAACACAACCATAAAACAAAGAAATAAATATCAGAAATGCAAGTGCAATTAGTAATACCTTTTTCATAAGTACCTCCTAAAAATATTATTACTTTAATCATAGCGAATAATGTATAAAAGTCAAGCTTTTTGTTATATTGAGAACATCAATAAACAAATATTTAGGGCGAGACTCTTGGGCGACATAAAGTCGCCCCTACAGCCACTGAGCGATTTTTGAATAAATACCATTGTTATGTGCACAATGTACATTAAATTTTTTCAATAAAAAATGGCCCCTAACGGCCATGATTTATACATACAATTTGTGAGGGAAAATTGATGAATTTTTGTAGCGTTAAAATTATCTCCTCTGGCTGCTTACATCACTCTAAATTTGTGAGGGAATTTCGATGAGATTCGAAGTGAAAGAAATTTTTTAGGACGCAGGTGTACTTAAGTGTACATCGAGGACTAAAAAATTTTTTCACGAGAATATCGCGAAATTAACCACAAATTTAACCACAAATTTTTATTTCTTGAGTTTTCTGACGGGTATGTGTTTCTCATCCTTCACCTGTTCAATCCTATCCGCCGACAGGACAATGGCGTTCCAAGACACCAGTAGCACGATTAATATCGTTACAAAATCGTACTTATAGGCACCTGGTCCTTTGAAGACAAAGTTTGTAAGGACCAGGCCAATTACGTGAAAGATTACTGCCAGTGGGAGGCCTTTTTTGTAGGCCTCGTACCTGTCGACTGGGTTTAAAAATGAAGACCTTTTGAAATTAAAGCCACGACCATTTGTCATAAGCAAAACAAATAAGATCAAAAGGGTTGTCACATAAGTGATATTTATAATTATCTTGCTGGTCCTATTGAAATCTGAAGTGTCGATTACCTGCATCAAAATCGCTGTGCCCATCAAATAGATGACGGCAATTATAGTAATTAATTTTTTTGCATTTAATTTTCTCATACTAGTGGCTTGTATTCGCCGTACCCCCTTTCGTCCATTTCCTCGTAAGGGATAAAGGTGATGGCTGCACCGTTGATGCAGTACCTGAGTCCGCCTTGGTCTGCAGGTCCGTCGTTAAAAACGTGGCCCAAGTGGTTGTCGCCAGCCCGGCTTCTGACCTCGGTCCTAATCATGCCGTGGGAAGTGTCTTTCAAGTAATTTATTTTGTCCTGCAAGATTGGTCTGGTAAATGATGGCCAGCCGCAGCCTGCGTTAAATTTTGTCGACGATGCAAAGAGTGGTTCGCCCGTGATCTTGTCAACGTAAATTCCCCGCCTGTATTCGGCATTTAATTCGCTGGTGCCTGCGCGTTCGGTCTTGTCCTCACGCATAACTGAGTATGAGAGCTCGTCCATCTCGGCTTTTAACTCGTCGTCAGATTTCATTTTATAGTCGCCCACAATTAAGGGCTCATGTGACAGCGCTAGGTTGACATGGCAGTAGCCTGTAGGATTTTTATCCAAATAATCTTGGTGGTAGTCTTCAGCCTTGACGAAATTTTTTAATAGCTGTACTTCCACAGCCAAGTCGCCAAGTTTTTCTTCAAAATACCTATAGACTGACATTATGGCCGCAAGATCGCCTTCGTCTGTGTAGTAAATTCCAGTCCGATACTGCCTGCCCCTATCTCCACCTTGCTTGTTAACTGACTTTGGATCGATAATCCTAAAGAAGTGGAGGAGGATTTCTTGCAGGGAAATTTTTGAAATATCATAAATTATTTTCAAAGTTTCCGCGTGATCAGTCGCGGACACCTCATGGTAGTTGGTGTAGTCAGTATTGCCGTTGGCGTAACCAACTTCTGTATCCTCGATGCCAGCGATTTTTTTGAAGTAACCTTCCGTTCCCCAAAAACATCCAGCCGCCAAATAAATTATCCTGTGTTTCATCTTGTCCTCCTTATTTGTCCAAGAGTTTTTGTAATTCTTTGGCCAGTTCAAAGTACTCGTAAACTTCCAAGAACTCGACTTCGCCTGCGTCTACAGCCCGGCCAATGTCCGTATCAAAAGGAATTTCTGCAATCCGCTTTAGGCCTGGGCGTTCGTCGTACTTGCCAAATAAATATTCTTTTTCTCCGCAATTTTTGCACCTGTAATAAGCCATGTTTTGAACTTCGCCAATTAAATTTTGGTTGAGCCTTAGGGCCATCTCAACGGCCTTGTCAACTGCCACATTGGCCATCTTGGATGGGGTCGACACAACTATGACTCCGTCAACATTATATGATTGGTAAATGGTAAGTGGCACGTCGCCAGTTCCCGGCGGCATATCCAGAATTAAAAAATCCAAGTCCCCCCAATTAATTTTGGAATAAAAATCCGAGAGCACATTCATAAGTACGGGCCCCCTCCAAATTACTGGGTCAGTCTTGTTTGGCAAGAGCAAATTCATAGACATGAGGCTGATGCCAGTGTCGGTTACATTTGGATAGAGCTCGGTCTCGGTCCCGTGGGCCAGGTCCTCTACGCCAAAAATTTCTGGTATGGATGGACCTGTTAAGTCGCAGTCCAAGATACCGACCTTGAGTCCCAATTTGTTTAAATGGGTCGCGATAAGGCTTGATGTGAGCGATTTGCCAACCCCGCCCTTGCCGCTTACAACAGCGAGTGTGTATTTTATTTTTGAATTTTCATTTAAATTAAATTTTTCTACTTGCATATTAATCCTTCTTTATCATAGCTATGGCCAGAGCCTCGATTGAAAGCCCTTGACCGCTTGCGTCCATCTTTTCTTTTGTGGTGGCCTTGATGGCGATTTGACTCTGGTCAAGATCCAATGCCGCCCCAATATTTGCCTTCATCTTTTCTATGTGGGGATTTAGCTTTGGCTCCTCGGCAATTACTGTTGAGTCGATATTGCCAATGGTATAGCCAGCCTCGTCCAATTTTTTCTTGACTTCTTTTAAAAGTTTAATTGAAGAAATCCCCTTGTACTTGGGATCGGTGTCAGGAAAATAATAGCCAATATCCCTGAGGCCAGCCGCGCCCAAGAGGGCGTCCATAATGGCGTGGATGAGGACATCCGCATCGCTGTGGCCCAAGAGGCCATCGTGGTCCCTGAGCTCCTCCCCACCTATAATTAGCGGCCGCGACTTTTCAAAAACGTGAATGTCGTAGCCTTGTCCAATTCTAAACATTAATTTTTAATTCTCCTTTAATGACTTCCTGAAAAGTTCCGCCAGAACCAAGTCCTCTGGTGTGGTAATTTTTATATTGTCGTAGGACCCCATGACCATAGTCACCTGGAGACCAAATTTTTCCACCAATGACGAGTCGTCGGTCCCCTCGATATTTTCTCTGTCTGCATAAATATAAGCCCGCCGCAAATCTTCCGCATAAAAAATCTGCGGAGTTTGAGCCGCCCAAAGTAGAGCCCTCTTTGGCGTCAGGTAAACCTTGTTGGATCCGTCGTCAAAAACATTTTTAATCGTGTCCTTGACCGGAACGCCAACCACGACCGCCCGTAGGTCCAGCATCTGCTCTATAGCCGAGTCAATGGTCTCCACATGAACAAATGGCCTGGCCCCGTCATGGCTGAGGACAATGTCCACATCGTCGGCCAAAATCTTCAGGCCATTTTTTATGGATTCCTGGCGTGAAGATCCGCCTTCTACCAGGGCGACCACTTTTTTAAAGCCTCCGGGCTCAATAATATTTTCGCGGACATAATCGATCTCCTCCTTGCGAGCAAGGACAATAATCTGGTCCACGTACTTGGATTTTTCAAATTTATTTATAGTGTGGGATAAAATCGGCTTGCCGTCTATGAGGAGGAAAGTCTTGTTGATATCTGACTTCATCCTGTTACTCATGCCAGCCGCCGCAATTAAAACCGCCACCTTCATCGATTCAATCATAGTTCACCTAAACAATTTTAACAAAAATCATCCGCCCAGCCGAAGTTTGCAAAACACTAGTAACCTCCACGTGTTGGATGGTATCGACCAGTCCTGATCCATCTTCGACCACGACCATGGTTCCGTCGTTTAAAAATCCAACGCCCTGACCAGCTTCCTTGCCCTGGCGGACAATTTGTAAATCAAATCTCTCGCCTGGCAAAACCACCGGCATAAGGGCAGTTGATAAGTCGTTTATATTAAGGACGCGAATGCTCTTGACTCCTGCGACCTTGTTTAAATTGTAGTCGTTGGTCATTACGACCCCGCCCTCTTTTTTGGTCAGTTCCAAAAGGGCCAAGTCAACCGTGGTCTTCTTGTCCTTTTCGTAATCCACGACCCGGACTTGGTCTTTGAACTCGTGGGTCATTTGATTTAAAATATCCAGGCCCCGCCTGCCTTTTTCCCTCCGCATAGAGTCAGCCGAGTCCGCAATAAATTGGAGCTCTTCCAAGACAAAAGATGGCACAATGAGGTCCCCATCAATAAAACCAGTTCGCATGGCATCCAAAATCCGCCCGTCAATAATAACAGAGGTATCCAAAAACTTCTTACTAGCCTCAGTCCCTGCCGACTTGTATTTTCTGATATAAGCCTCCAGATCATCCTTGCGTCTGACGGCGATGGCCATTGAGACCATAATAACTGTAATGTAAATAACAACTGAAAGAATATCCACAAGAATTGGAATCTTGATCCCAGAAATTATTTTAACAGCGATATATGAAAGGCCCAGGCCAATCAAAAGTCCTACAGTACCCAGTATAACATCGAGGACGCTGAGCTTCTTGATGTCGCTATCCAATTTGTCAATCAATTTCCTAACCCGGTCAATGAAAAATTCAGATGATAAATAAAAAATAATAAAAAATACAATAACAGCTGCGGCATAAGTCGCAATTTCATATCCCAGTTTAGGAAATTCAAACTTAATTAGAGAAGTTACAAGCAGGACCAAACCATAGCCTATAACTCCTCCCAAAAGGGCAATTAGCCACTTAATTATTTTTCTTGCCATAACAATAAACCTACTCTAAAATGCACTCTTCAATTCTTTTAATTGCAGTGGCCTCGTCAACGTCGTAGGCCATAATGATTTCGCTCAAAAGTAAATTCATAGAATTGGTCAGCATCCGCCTGTCTCCGCCCGACAAATTTCTCTCACGGCTAAGAAGAGTCAGGTCGCGAACAACCTCGGCCACCTCTAAAATATCTCCTGACTTGAGCTTTTCAAAATTATTTCTGTGCCTCTTGGACCAATTGCCATTGGTCTTTTTGGCTTCGGCCTTGAGAGTTTCCAAAATCCCGTCCAGCTCGTCCTTCTCAATGATCGGACGCAGGCCCAAGTCTTCGGCCTTGTCAACTGGCACGGAAACCACAACCTCGTTTACAGGAATCTTGATCGTGTAATAATCCTTGACCTCACCCAAAAGCTCCTTCTTTGAAATTTCGGTGATAACTCCCGCCCCATGCATAGGATAGGAAACCTTGTCACCAATATTAAACATAAAACACCTCCTTATGTGTGTATGTAAAATTAAAAACTAATTTTGCTTACAATACGCCTTATACATTGTATTTATACCCAAATGATGCGTAAATATCACAAATGCAGGTAGAGGCTGTGGCGTAACGGCGATCAAGAAATGGTCGCCACTCGGTCGAGAGGACTCGATGTCCCGCGATCGAGCTTTCTCATACGAATATTTATCAGCATGTTGTAGAGTCCACTTGCAGCCCTGCCCAAGAGAGCAATGGAACGGATGAATACGTTTATCCTACGAATATTATTAAGTACGTTGTAGGGTCCACTTTATGTGGACCGAAAAGTCCAGCCCCAAAAGTAAAAACCTCACGCAATTTGTTGCCCAAGAAGTAAAAATCCAGCGAAGCGTGTAGGGTCCGCTTGCAGCCCTGCCCAAGAGACAAGTCCGCAAGGACGCCGTCGATTGGTATGCAGCGACTCACGCAACCTCTTGTTCAATCGTTGGACCGAAGGGAAAAACGATTGAGGACAAGAGTCTGAGGAAAATGTGGACCGAATTTTTCCTGTAAGAATCTAAAAAGCAAAAAAGCAAGGGCACTCAAGCTCTTGCTTCTTCTTTCTTAATTTAAAATTCGATTTCTAAATGTTGTAGGATTCTTTCAATATCTTCTCTACCCATATAAGTGATTTTATTTTCGATATTAAAATCTTTCATTTCAATAAGCATATCGTCAATTTGCATTTCCTTATTTTCATTGTAGATGACGACTTTCTTGTCGGCCTTTGTGATCTCGGTTGTATTTGTATCCCTGATCCATTTAACCTCTGCGCCCAAACCTTCCAGGGCCTTTCTCATGTAATAAAGATCAGCAGTTTTTTCATAGGCCTTTAGGATATCTTTTTCATCAGCCTTATCATAATCGTTGTAAATATTACCTCTCTTTAGAATTTCAATTTTTTCTGGTGTCGCAATCGGTGGAATGCTCCTAGTTGCGATTGTGTAGAGAACTAGAAGCTCGTTTGGCAAAAAGTCCTCGACGTCTTTGCCAGAAAAGTTCTTTGCCTTGCCATCTTCGGGTAAATTTAAATCCAACCTCCTGGCCTTACCTTGACCTTTTTTATCAAAATAATCCACATCAATGGAAAATTCCGCCTGGTCTACATTTACCCCAATTACATCAGGGGTCATCTGTGCTGGTAGAGATAGCGTAATTGGAGTATCAAGCCTGTAAAAGTATTGGATCCTCTCACCCTCTTTGAATTTGTAATCTTTTACAAATTCACCTGTCTTTAGGTCAACAATGCTAGTTTTTGGAAATAACATTATTTCCTTTTCAATTCTAGCCTTATTTGCAATTTCATTTTCAACTAGGATTTGTCTATAGCTGCTCTCTATTACCTCTTTTACTGTGGCAAATCTCATTTCATATTCCATTAGTTCTTCCTTGCTTCCCTTGGCAAATGACAGGCTTGTAAAAAGCATGCAAATAGCCAAGGCTATAGATAAAATTCTTTTCATATTACATCTCCTTTTTAAATAACAAATATAAGCCTAGTGCTTTATATCATTACAAGTATTTTAACACAAAGGGATTTTATTTTCAAATTTAATGCACTCTACGCATAATTGGCTGTGGCGTAACGGCGATCCTTGCATACGAGGCGGTGGCGACCATAAAGGATCGCCCCTACAACTTCCGCCTCGCATGCAAATGGTCGCCATTAAAATGCCGAATGCCCCTTGTGGGCCTGAGGCATTTTTTGTTTTCCAGCAAATTCTAGCTTTTATTTCTCGCATATGATAAAATAAACCCAAGGAAAAAATATACACGAGGTGATTACATGAACATAGGAATCCTAGTTGCAGTAGAATTTGATGCTTTTTACAATATATATGGAGAACCCCTTGAGTCATACAAGCACGGGGGCTTTGAGGTTTTAAAATACCATATCCACGGCAAGGACGTTTACGTCTGCCCTTCAAAGGCTGGGCAAATTCGTGCAGCCATGGCCATGACACTCCTCCTGGACTTTTACAAGTGCGAAACCATCATAAACTACGGTGTGGTCGGGGCGCTAAGCAACCAAGAGGTCGAAGAGCTGGCAGTGGTCGAGAGCGTTTGCCATTACGAATGGGACACGACGGATGCAGACGGCGGACCCAAGGGCAAGTACGAAGCCTTTGACGAAATATTTTTCAAGTCCACACCAAGGCTTGTGGACCTGGCCCAAAAAATCGATCCGCATTTAAAAAAGGTCAAGCTGGCTTCAGGTGACAAATTTGTGGCAGGCCTTGAGGCAAAGACAGCCCTCCGCAAAGAATGGGGCTGTGACATCGTAGACATGGAAGGGGCTGCCATAGCCATCGCTTCAAAACTCTACGGAGCCAACTTCGTCATGATAAAGGCGGTTTCAGACGCCCTGACCGAAGGCGGAGCAGCCTTTTACGACAACTTTGAACGCGCATCCAAGGTCGCAGTTAAAATCATCGACGACCTGATAAGAGAAATTTAATTTACAAATGCACCTTACAATTTAAGTCCTGGCCACCTGGTCTGGGCTTTTTGTCTTCAAAAAAATATTAAAAGACCGGCTGATAAATAAAAATCAACCGGTCTTTTCTTTTGCAAAAATTCCCAAAGAAAAAAGAGGCCAAAGCCCCTCAGATTGTTGTAAGCAATCAAACAAAATTTTTTGTCCGAAATAAATCGGACGCTACCTAAAATTTTGTTTTCTATGACATCAGGTTGCGTGAGCGAGCGTATGCCAATCGGTCAATTTCTTGGCGACCATTTGCGTACGAGGCGGAAGTTGTAGGGGTTACCTTTATGGTAACCACCGCCTCGTGTGCAAGGATCGCCGCTACAGGAAATCGACCTCTTGGGCGTGGCTGCAAGTGGGCCCTACACGCTGCGCGTTATTTTCTTTTTTGATTAAATATAAATTAATTTTTACCTTTCATTTTAAAAATTTCCCTAACCATATAAAGGGACCCGCAGCACAAAACTATATCCTTTTCACTAGCCTTGTCCACAGCGCACTTGTAGGCCTCTTCAAGGTCTGGAATCACCTGAACATCTTTCCTGTATTTCAAGACCCTAGCCTCTAAGTCATGAATGTCGCATGAGTGATTTGGATCGTAAGTTTTTGTCAGCACAAGGTCATCTGCCAGGCCGCAGACTTTTTCCAAAACATAATCGTCGACCTCATCACAAGTATAAAGGACCACAAGCCTGTCATAGATAAAGAGTTTCAAGGCCTCAGCCAAGGCGTCAACCGCCACTGGATTGTGGGCATCGTCAACCAGGACGCGTGGATGCTTAAAGGCAAGCTGCAAACGCCCATCGGACTTAGCCGTGTAAATGCTCGGCCTGATGATCTCTGTATAGACTTTAAAGTCGCCCTTTAAACGATGCAAGACGATCATGGCAAGGGCAGCATTGTACATTTGGTGGATGCCAATAAGGCTAGTTATCATTCCAGTATAGCCCATAAAATGAAAATCCGTTTCGTGCTCGTTGATGGCATCGACAACGACCTCTTCCTTTTTAAAAGTGTAATAGTCCGCATGATTTTCTTGGGCAATTTCCCTTAAAATTTCGTCAATCTTTTCCTCTTGGGGGTAGGCAAAAACTGGGCAGTCTTTTTTAATTAGAGCCCCAATATTTTTTGCAACCTCTTCATCGGTCTCGCCCAGACCCGCCGCCTTGTCCACAGAAATACTTGTGATTACAGTGGCAAAAGGCGAGCTCACGATATTGAAAAGTTCAGCCGATTTGTGGGCTGCAAATTCAACCACAGCAAAGTCCACACTTTCCTGGCAAAAATACATAAACATTATATCCATCAAAATATCCTGGCAGGAGACCCTTAAGCCCTCCTCGTCCAGAGAAGCAATCACCGGACGCAGGCTATCAAGATAAAACATGAAGCGTTTTTTGGGAATGCTCTCATAGTTAATGGAAATACTATTGTTGATTTCGCCCAAATAAGGATCTATAAAAAGCCCACAGGAACCCGTCTTCCGCAAATTATTGGTCAGGAAATTGCAAACCGACGACTTGCCATTAGTCCCGCCAACAGCAATTACCTTTAACTTGTCCTGAGGCTTGTCAAAAAATTCCAATAGCCTCCTTAAGCCCTGACCATTAGAAAGCCCCACCCGCGAACGTATAAAATCCACGTATTCACCAAAGTCTGCCTCATCGTAATCCTCATCCTTAAATTCCAGATTCCTTACCTCATCAATAGAAAAATCTTTCATCCCATCACCCCTTTCGTATAATACACTAATTTAATTTTATCAAAAAGACCAAAATACTTCAAGAAAAAAGCCCAGGATTTGTCCTGGGACTTATATTTCTTACTTGTGAATTATATCAGTATTATAATTCGCTTCAACATATTTTATTAGTCTATCCATTACTACAGCAAAATATTCGCGAGTAACTTCTTTGTCATAAGCATGTTCTCCATACTGATTAACTTCAATAAAATCTGCTTCAACTAAATCAATAACTTCATACTTACACCAATCAAGTAAATATGAATAATCATTCTCATCCACATCTTTTACCTTTGGTAGTTCAACACCAAATTTATTAAGCATTCTATGAAGCATTACAGCAAATTCTTGTAAAGTTATCTTTTGATTTGGTTTGAAAGTTCCATCTTCATAACCCTTAACAATGCTCTTAGCTGCAGCCCATTTAACAGAGTCATAATACCAATCACCAAATTTGATATCCAAGAAATTTATACTCTTATCAATCGACTTGTCAATCGATAATCTCATAAATACTTCTGTGATCATAGCTCTTGTAATTGTTGTTTCTGGCTCAAATTTATTATCACCAGTACCCTTCAAGATACCTCTGGCCACTATATCTCTGATTGCATCGCCTACCTCGGTTATAGGAATATCAATCAAATCTACAGTATAAATTGGCTTTTCAATCAATAGAGGACTGTCTGGTTTTTCTTGACCTTTAGTTTCATCTTCAGTATTTTCTTTGTTTTCATCTAACTCAGTTCTATCGCTATTTTCTGGTTTATATTCTGGGCTAGGTTCATAATAATGACCATCGTAAATTGGCCAATCATCAGGTCTAGGCCTTGGGCTTACTTCAATTTTTTCCCACTTTGCATATAAAGTAGTATTAGAAATTATACGTGTATTAAAATCAAATTTTTCAGTCAAATCTTGATCTGTGAACCAACCTACAAAATTGTATCCAATTTTTTCTGGGTCCACAGGTTTTGTAACTTTTTCTCCTTCTATAACTTCTACAACTTCGTTATCTGTTTCATTATTCTTTACAAAAGTTACTTCGAGTTTTGCTGGATCTACTACGACTTCTTCCCACTTTGCATATAAAGTTGTGTCTGATTCGATAGGAGTATCAAAATCAAATTTCTCAGTCAATGCTTCATCTGTGAACCATCCTACAAAATTATATCCTTCTTTTTCTGGGTCCACAGGTTTTGTAACTTTTTCTCCTTCTATAACTTCTACAACTTCGTTATCTGTTTCATTATTCTTTACAAAAGTTACTTCGAGTTTTGCTGGATCTACTACGACTTCTTCCCACTTTGCATATAAAGTTGTGTCTGATTCGATAGGAGTATCAAAATCAAATTTCTCAGTCAATGCTTCATCTGTGAACCAACCTACAAAATTATATCCTTCTTTTTCTGGGTTTTCTGGCTTAGTAACCTTTTCGCCTTCTTTAACTTCCACGATTGTATTTTCACTTTCATTGTTATTTACAAAAGTTACTTTGAATGCTTTTGGTTTCTTATCAACTATTACTTCAAATTTTACTGGTGTGTAGATTTCATTGTAATTATCATAGGTGGTCTTGATAGGATTCTTTTTAACTGTCATGCCTTCTGGAATGTTAATTGCTTCTATTACACAATCTTCACCTCTAGCTGCAGGAACCTTATCTATTGGGAATTCACCATATTTTTCTCTTTCTTTCCTGATAACCTTATATTCTAACTCTACACTTTCTCCATCTTGGTCTACAGCACTTACATCAATCTTAGTTGGTTTCCAGAAAAATACTGTGTATTCAAAAGGAAGTTTTTTGGGTGAGCTATAAACGTTAAATTTGCCATAACTATTGTGACTAGGCAATAAACTATCCTCATCTAAACTTCTTGCCTTTATTTCATACTTGCCCTTTTTAAGATTAAAATCTACCCTATAATAAGAACTATATTTGTAAATTTTTCCTAAATACTCTTTTCCTTCTTCATCAACTACATAAACCTCTGCATTTTCATAATTGAAGTTTCTACTTTTATCTTGCATATCCAAAGTTACTTTAATCATAGACTGATCAATTCCATTCCACTTTGCGTATAGAGTGGTGTCAGCCTTTATTGTGCTGCCAAAGTCAAAGGCCTTTGTGAGCTCATTATCCTCATACCAACCTTTGAATTCATATCCATCCCTTGTTGGTTTTGCAGGTTCCTTTACTTTTTCACCTTCATTCACTTCAACATTTTCAACTCTATCATCATATCCGTAGTTAAATGTTACTTGGTGTTTTTCTATTTCTACATCTACTATTACTTCAAATTCTACTGGTTCAAACTCTCCCTCATTAAATAAACTAGAGCCAGCCTTAGGCATAAATATTGTTTCTAAAGGATTATTTACTACTTTTATTCCATCTGGAATATTTATTGCATGGACTTTTACGGTCTTACCTCTAACTCCAGGAACACTGTCAACTGTAAATTCACCTTTCTTTATACCGTCTTGTCTAATAACTTTGTACTCAAGTTCAATCTTCTTTCCATCTTTTGTTTTGGCACTTACATCAATCTTAAATGTTTTCCAAGTGTAAATTTTTAAAGAGTATGGTAGCTTTTCTGTCTTATCATCAACTGTAAACTTACCATAATCTGTAAATTCAGGAGCTACTATTCCATCGACGCTCTTTGCTTTAAGTTCATATTCGCCTTTTTCAAGTTCAAACTCAGTTGTAAAATCTTTGCCATTTTGAATTATTTTCCCCTTGTGCTTATTTCCATCCTTATCAACTGCATAAACTTCAATGCTATTTTCAGTAAACAAGCCTGTATTATCATATCCACTTCCAGAGATTTTCTTTATACCTGTTTCAATTTCCTTCCACTTAGCATATAGAGTTATGTTAGAAGTAATTTTTGTTTCAAAATCAAATTTATTTATATAGTTTTGATCTCTATACCATCCTTCAAATTCATAGCCTTCTTTTTCTATTTTAAGTTCTGTAACTTTTTCTCCTTCAGTTACTTCAATAACTGAATCTTCTTCACCATTATTTTTTACAAAAGTTACTTCATATACTTTTGGTGCTTCTTTTTCCCACTTTGCATATAAAGTTATATCTGTACTAATTAGTGTTTCAAAGTCAAACTTTTCTGTTAAAGCTTGGTCTGTAAACCAGCCTTTAAATTCATATCCTTCTCTTGTTGGTTTTGCAGGTTCTTTTACTTTTGCTCCTTCGTATACTTCAACAGATTCTACTTCATCATCATATCCGTAGTTAAATGTTACTTGGTGTTTTTCTGGCTTTTTATCTACTATTACTTCAAACTCTACGGGTTTATAGGCTCCATCAAAGTATGAACTTCCTCTATAATAAGTTATTAGCGGATTCTCTACAATTTCCATTCCAGCTGGGACATTTATAGCGTGAACTTCGTGATCTCTTTTAGTCGCCGGAACACTATCTATTGTAAATTCACCTATCTTGCCATTCTCATTTATTATTACTTTGTATTCCAGTTCAACCTCATCACCATATTGAGTTTTGGCACTTACCTTAATCTTATGTGCTGGGTAAATATAAGGCTTTGGTGAATATATTTTACTAGTCTTCTCATCTACTTTAAATTTACCATAATTAGTAAATTGTGGTTGTAATTCTTTATCAAAACTTTCCACATGCAATTCATATTCGCCGACTGGTAACTCATATTCTATGGTAATATTTGATGGACTATTCGGATCTTTTATGAAAACTTTTCCTCTATATTCTTTCCCATCCTCACTAATAGCAATAAAATCAACATTGCCATCATACTTTTTAGAGTAATCATATGCAGATAATGTAATTTTTCTAATTACTTTATTAGTTTTATTTACTTTTATTACAATATCTTTTGTATCTTCAGTTATAATAACATCTTCAATATCATTAATAGCTTCAAAATAAACTGGTAAGTTTGTTATTTGTAATTTGTGATTACCTGTAGATACTTTATTAATGCCATTCGTCAAAGGTAAATCGTCTAAATTGAATTCTACTGGAGAAACAACTTCTCCTTCGCACACAAATTTAAAATCTACATCTATTTTTTCATCTCCATCATCTTTAACAATTTCAAAAATTTGTTCAGCATTTTCTGATGAAATTATAAAAGACTTAGGTTTAACTTTATATCCAGCTTGTAAATCATTAACGGTTAATTCATAGTATCCATAAGGTAAATCTATATAATGTGTTCTGTAGTTATCTTTGTCAAAAACACCATTTATATCTTCCCCTGCTTTTGATATTAAAGTGTAATTATAAGAATAGTTATCAGATTTAGAAGAATCTTCTATATAAATCTTAACATTGCTAATTGGGCTTTGACCATTGTATTTAATATATTCAAATTCAACTTCTTCTATTTCTTGTTCAAGTGTTACAAATAAATGATCTTCGTCTGAATTTACAGCCTTAGCATAATAATCTTCATTTGAAATTGCCTTTACAAGATATCTTCCTTTTTCTAATTCTATAGTTTGGTTTGAATCAATGAGATATTCTCTACCACCATCTAAACCTAAATATTTTTTATAATCATATATTATATATTTGCCAGAATTTTCAGCTTGTGTATTATCACTAACAGTTAATTGAACCTTTTTCCCATTGTTCTTAAGATATTCTACCACAACATCATCGTATGGCTTTTCATCTGTAAGCTTAACTATAGGATATGCATCTTTTACATAATAACCTTCAGGCGGATTTAATGGAATTATTTCATAAGTTCCAGTTGTCATTTTATCCAAGCTTACAAATTCGCCCGATCCAACTTCTGAGGCTATATACTCTACCTTATCGTGTTTTACTCTTTCAAGACCTTTTTCAATAATATTTACTTTGTTATCACTTTTTGTAATCTTACCACTTAATATCCTGCTTCCTTCATAGTAAAGATTGATTGAGAATGGTAATTTTACATTATCTAATTCAAGTTTATAGTTTCCTTTCTTTGGATCTTTTAGTCTTAACTTGAAGTTATATGATCCATATGGTAATTCAACATTATATCTATTTTGCATAGTTATATAATTCTTGAATTCATAAATTTTATCTTCTTGTTCGGCATCAACTGCGATTAAATCAAAATCGTCAAAGTTTAAATCTGAAATATCAGTTAAATTTATTGAAACTTTTTTCCTGCCAGTTCTTTCAAATGCAAGATTAATTTTTGCTTCTTTTTTACCTTCTCTTATTTCAAACCTTTGAATAGTCCGTGAAGTAAGTTTATATAGGTCACTACTCTTAACAACCTGTAATTTATACCTTCCTATTGGTAGTGTTGTTTTTGGATGAGTAACTTCATATTCTTTTCCACTTTCATCATAAATCTTATATTCTAGATCTAAAGCTTCGTATGAATTTTTAGTTACATTTACAGTTACTGCCCCATATTTATCAGAATTAATAATCTGTTCTGCAGTTTTCACCGCAGTATTGTATCCTCCATCAGTGGACTCAATGACAACTGTATTTAAGTCAACATCTTTTGGCAAATTTATAGTATAAAATCCATCAGCGTCTACATCTATAAATTCAAAATCACCATTTTCAGTCTTATATTTAACATTGCGTACAAAAGATCCATCTTTAACTTTGAATTTTAAATTATTGTTATTTAGACTTGCTTCATTAAATTCGGGTGGTTCTCTATCAATAATGAAATTAAACTTTGTATCTGTTTCATTATAAAGGTCAATAGAATCTTTTATAGCGCTTGATTTAATATTAAGAGTATATTTCCCATCATTGAGGCGATCCAAATATAGTTCACCAATATTTAAATATCCAATTTTGTTAGGATCATCATCTTCTGGCATAAAAGAAAAATTCTTAGTTCTAACACCTAAAAAATCCTCTGCAATTCGTTTGCCTTCCTCATTTAAAAATTCCAACCGCATATATGCAGCCCTTGTCATAACAAGATTTAGATTAATATTATCACTTAATCCATCATTGTTAGGAGAAAAAACTAAAGGCTCAAATTCAGGTTTAGGCTCTTGGTCAGTATTTTTATTTTTCTTAATATCATCAAAGTTTTTAATTCCGGCAATCTTATACTCTGGATTTCCATCCTTGCCAAAACCATTTTCAGTTAGCAACAGAGTACCATAATTAAACCAATCCTTTTGAGTAAATTTATAATTCCACCACATAGGGTATTCTGTCTCAAAGTCAAATTCATAAATCGGCTTTTCAACTGAAGGAATAGCTCCATAGTCTCCTTTAAACGAAACAAAAGCAAAATTTGCAATCATATTGTTTTGGTCTTTGAAGTTTATAAAACCATCTATAAATGCCCCATTTTTAAAAGGTTCGATTTTATCTAAATTTCTAATAGGAAATTCTATTGTAATATCTTTTTCTTCACCAGGCTTTATAGTAAAGGCTTGTTCTGTAAGCGTGTCCGAAAAAAGATCTTCGGGTCTAAAACTTAATTTTTTGCCTTCCCTTGCTTCAATGGTTGCAGCAACACTTGGCGTTATATTTTTTACACTATTTGAATAATTTTTAACTGTTAAATCCAGTTTAATTGTATCATTTACATCACCTACAAATTCAGATGGTATACCAGATTTTTTTGATACAACAGTAAAATCAAGTTCTGTTGCATTCTTTAGATTCATAACACCAGCACCTTGTCTGCGCGGAGATGTTAATTTAAAAGTTTGTGGATCTTTGTGTGGAACAGCCGAGTTCATCAATAGAATTTTTGTAAGTTTAGCTTTTTCAATCACGTCCTTAAATTTTGGATCACTTTCCATATATTGACGAACAACTGCAACTCCTCCCGAAACATGAGGTGTGGCCATAGAAGTACCACTCATATCTCCATAGGAATTCTTTATAGTTCCATCAACATTATTCTCCGCAGATAGAATATGCCCTCCTGGGGCAGTAATATCTGGCTTCATAAATCCGCCAATAGATAAGCCCCAGTTTGTAAAGGCACTCATCTCTCCATATTCAGGATTGTTAAACTTTTTAAATTGTAAACTAATATTTACGGTTTTATCTGATGCATTTCTTAGGCTATCTCCTGTTTTCATATCAACTGAAATTGCAGGGATAGTATTGCCTTTAACATCCATAAAAAATAAACCTGAAACGTTATTAGCAACTATAACACCAACTGCACCATTGTCTTCAGCATTTAATACTTTTTCAGTAAATGGATTTCCTCCACGGGACACCAATGCAACTTTACCATTGACATCTACATCTAAGAAATCATCTTTTTCTCCTTTACCACAATATATATATTCATAATCGCCTTCTTTGAAGTCAATATTAGACGATGTATTATATTGATATTCATTTCCTTCATTTGTCCAATCCATATGCATACATGGTTTTATTTTCCAGAGATGCAACAGTTATTGCGTTAGTCGCAATTCCTGGATTGCTAATTGTACCATAGTCTGGATTGTCAATACTCATATTTCCTTGAAATTCACCTTCGTTACCAGCAGCTATAACAAAGTTAGTATTTTTTAAATAGTTAGTATCTATTAAGTTTGTAAGTAATTTATCAACTGTGCCAGGCAAACCTTTTGTTGAACCCAAACTCAAATTAGCTGCTGAAGCACCTAATATTACAGCATCTACAGAAGCTTTAATATAGCTTGATGGAGTAGTTGTTCCTTCATGCATACAGCGCAAAAATAATAATTGAGCATTAGGAGCTACACCTTGCCAATCTTCACCAAAAGCTTTTGTACGGTTGCCGCCCATTGTGCCAGCAACATGCTCGCCGTGACCCTTCTTTTCCTTTTCTGGATTTAAAGAAGTAGAAAAATTGTAATAATCATATCCAAATGGAACTTTATTTACCCATGGATCATCTTTTTTGATTGCATTTCCTTTAGCCTCTAATGTTATTTTTCCATCACGACCTGTAATCCTATCTTCTATATCCTCATACGATAATTTCCCCTTCACACCATCACTTAAGTAAAAAGCTTCATGCGATGGATCCATATTACCATCAATTACAGCAAGGACTTGACCTCTACCATCGTATTTGGATCTAATCACACTATCATTTCCAATTAAATCGTTTGAGCCGATTCTCATTGGTTTAAAAGCATTTTCCGTCTTATAATGATTTTGATCCATGTCATTTTGAATATAAAATTCTTCATCTTCATAAACATCAATAACATTAGGCATTAACTTAATTTGGTTAATTGTATCTTGACTTGCTTTAATGCATAAAGAAGGAACCAATAACTTGATTCTATCATATACCTCATAATGCTTTACATTTTTTAGGCTTGCTTCAAATTTATCCAAAGCCTCACCTGCAATAGTAATTGCCTTGTCAAAATCTTCGTTTCGCAACGCTTGTTCATACCCATTCAAAATAGACTCAACATCAATATGAACAATATAATTATTCTTTTCTTCACTTGCAAATATTTCATTATAGCCACTAAATACACTTAAAAAGAGTAAAGTAGCCATAATTAATGAAATAATTCTTCTTTTCATAAAAAACCTCCTTATTTAATCACAAAATTAATTGTAACACTTAAACAAAAACCATTCCAATAAAATATATCTATAACATATTTGTTTGTATTAATTTAATCTATAATTTACAAAAAAGATACAAAAAATCCAAGCAAAAATTCCCAAATAAAAAAGAGGCCGGGGCCTCTTTCTTAAAAATTATTTACCTGTATAGGTCTCTTTGAAATCTAACTTGGTCGACATTTGTCTTGTACTCGTCGTTGTTCAAGATTTCCTTGTAGGTCTTGATGTCTTCGATAGCGGTTGTTGGGCCGTCATCGTAAGTTGCATGGTTGACCCAGAGGTCATATCTGCTGTCCTTGTTATCGTAATTTACAAAATAAGTGTTGGCAGCTGTTAGGATTTCGTAGTAGGACCACATATCTTTGTCGATGTCTTTGAAAGTCTTTAGACTATCAATATATTCATCAATATATCTTTGGTCGACAGGTCTGGCAAATGCCTTGTTGGCAATGGCCACTACTTCTTCACGAGTGATTACCTTGTCAACATCAAAAGCTTTTGTGCCGCCTTGATAAATCTTTAACCAGCCTTCCTTGGCTGCGGCATTTACTTCTGCCTTTGCCCAGTGGTCGTCTCTCATGGTCATGATGTTTTCAATTGAGTCGCTTAGCTTTTGGAAGCGTTTCAAAGTTGAAATCAATTCGCCTTGGGTGATTTCCCTGGTTGGTTCAAAGTTGCCCATGTCTGTTCCCTTGAAGATGCCTGCATTTGTAACTCTGGCAACAGCCTTTGCATACCAAGCGTTTGCATCTACGTCAGGATAATTTACATGTGAGTCATCAAAGTAAGTCTTGTCATAGTCCAGTGCTCTTGCAAAAATTTCTGCAATCTCTGCTCTGGTGATCCCCTTGTAAGGCATAAAGTCGCCTTCATTACCCTTTACATACCATCTGTATAGATCATAAGTTCTTTCTTTTGCTTCAGTATTTTTGTTGAGGTAATCAGGACTAGGATCATACCAGTAACCAGGATCGTATGGCTCTGGCTTTGGTTCTGGTTCTGGTTCAGGTTCTTCTTCCTTGAAAACATAAGATAGCTTTACTGGATCCTTGACTTCGCTTTCATCAATTCCTAAATTTTGTTTTAACTGAAAGGTTATTTTACCTGCACTAACACTTCCTGCTGATGCAAATATATGACCTTGGATGGATCCAGTTATATTAATATCATCTTTTCCTTGACCCTCTGCAAGGGCCTTGGCTTTTTTATCAGAAATCCTAATGATATCCTTGTTTTCAAGTTCATCTTCAGATCCCATAACCCTTAGAGTCATATTAGAAATAATTGTTTCAGCAATGGTTTTACCTTTATCTGGAGTAATTTTGCTTTCAGAAATTCTTTCTCCACTAAAAGGTGTTTGATGAGGCTTTTCAACTGTATTATCCCATTCTCTTAAGACAACCCTAACTGTGATATTCCTGTAGTTTTTCTTGTTACCTTCTGCATCTGTATAGTCTGTCTTAACATTGAATTGTGTTCTTGGATCATCTCCCTTTACATTACCTTTGAAATCATCAATTTTGTTTAAAACAACTTTGTTTCCTTCTTCATCATAACCAAAGGCGTAGAGAGGTCTCCAAGAATAGCTCTTAAATTCTAAACCTAAATTATCAGGAATTACTAGGCCATCATCATCGCCAAAATTCATATTTAAGTCAACATAGGTATATCCAGCTTTTTCTCCATCTTCAGTTGAAAAATCACTATTTTTATATCTGTCATTGTAGTCCCTACTTAAAATTGGTCTTAGTTGGTTACTACCTGTTTGATTCCTATAGGCAAGCATGGCAACGACCCAATCCATTTCAAATTCAGCCTTCAAAGTAACTTCATTTATTGTCTTGTCATCGTCTGTCTTTTTGTAATAATCGATAATTTTATCTCCTGATTCATGGTTTTCAGTATTTTTTAAAACATCCTCAGGCTTTACATTTTCATTAATCGTTACTTTATTATTATTTACTCTTCCTTTTAAATTTTCTAAAACACTACCTACAGCAATCAAAGAGAAGGGATCTTGTGGAAATGGTTTTCCATAAGGATTATTTATCTCATAGTAAACAGCATAGAGTTTTGCATCTTCTGGAATGCCATTTGGAAAAGCGGCTGAAATCTTATCTTCTGGAGAAAATATTCTGGCTCCTTCTGGTAAAACACCATTTGCGGTAGGTTCTTTATCTGACCAAACCAAAAACTGCTTAGCTAAACCCCTTAATAAACCAGAATTATGTTCAGGCGTCCCAATTTTAGCATCTGGTTCATAATATTTCGAAGTATTTTTCTTTTCACTTGAATCATTTACCCATTGGCCGACAAGGGTTACATTTGGTTCTGGAGCGCCAACAGCTTCTTTTGGTTCTTCTTCGCTTATTTCAATTTCTTCTGTTTCCTCTTGAGATTCTTCAACAGGATTTTCTTCTTCAGTTTCTCCTGTTACTTCTTCTGTTTTATCTTCAACAGTTACTTCAACAGAAACTTTTCCGTCTTCCTTATCTTCTTCTTTTTCTTCTTGCACTTCTTGCTTTTCTTCTTGGCCTTGTGCCTGTTCTTCCACAACTTCTCTGCCTTCTGCGTTTTCTACATTTTCTGCTAGGGCGTGGAAGGGGACAAGGCTGACCAGCATTAGCAAGGCCAGCAAGATACTTAATGTTCTTTTCATAAGTCCTCCATCAATTTAATTTTTTACTTGTTGTAATGGTATTTTGGTGGGGTGAAGACGAATCTTTCTTCGTTAACTTCCAACCACCTTTCGTCCATACCGTTCGCCAATCTTTCAAAGATGTGACCATTGGCAGCCTCGTGGATTTCGTAGTAAGCCCAGTGGCTAGTTGGCAGGTCAATAAAATCTTTCAAAAGATATTTGTTTCTATCAATAAAATCCTTGTCTGGGTGTCTGTTTACCAACTTGTTGGCAATCTTGACCGCCTCTGACCTGGAAATATTATTGTCCGGTTTAAAAGTTCCGTCCAAGTAACCGTTAATCCATCCCTTAGCAGAAGATGAAACGATATACTTGTAAGCCCAGTAAGTCTCGGTCACGTCACTGTAAGGATTTGTACCAGTTTGCAAAGCTTCAAAACTTTCTACAATCTTTACAAATTCCGCCCTTGAAATCTTGTTATCAGGTTTAAAAGTACCATCTTCGTAACCGTTGATGATGCCCCACTCTGCCAAGTAAGCAATTTCCTTGTAGCACCAGTAATTTTCATCCACGTCGGAAAAATCTTCGTGGTAATTGTAATTGTCTCCTGGATATTCCTTGAAGAGCCTTGCAAACATAGCTGCTGCTTCGCCCCTGGTCATCTCGCCTTCAGGTTTGAAAGTCCAGTCAGGGTAACCAAACATGTAAATTTTGTGATCATCCTTGTTTAGCTCAGGCCTTTCGATAGGCTTTTCTTCAACAGGTTTTTCCTCAACAGGTTCTTCCTTTGGATCTTCTCTCAAATATGGAGGACTAGGTTCATACCAATAACCAGGATCTGGTTCAGGTTGAGGTTCTGGTTTTGGCTCTGGTTGTGGTTCTGGATCTGGGTTAGGTTCAGGATCAGGCTTGTCTTCTTTTAATTTTGATTCTGTGCTATCATCTTTAGAATCATCACCGTGAGTTACTGTCGCAGTATTTGTAACTTTTTTTGCAGTTACATCAGCTTCTGTAACTGTGTAAGTGTAAGTGAATTCTTTTGATTCACCTTTATTAAGATCAAATGTAGGATTTTCAAATGTTGTTTTATCATCTGAAATAGTTAATCCTGTTAAATCTTTTTCTCCAGTATTCTTAACTATAACTGTATAATTTAAAACATCGCCAGCTTTTTCGTAAGTTTGCTTGTCAACAGTTTTTGTAACAGTAAAATCAGATTTTGGTTCTGGATCAGGTTTAGCTGCAAAAGTCCATGTGCCTATAAATTTTACATCTGCACCATTTATTGTTTGCGAACTTGAATCCCAACCTTTAAATGTCCAAGTATCTTCACCATCAGTAACACTTGTAAATGTTGTCGGTGTTATTGTTGTTCCGTTTTCTACACCAGTTTGATCTGCAGGTTTTAATTTATTAACTGCTTCTGGAAGAGTCTTGCTTGAATCTTCAGACTTAAATTCATAAGTTACATTGTATTTTGAAACTGGCTTATCTATTTTCTTGTATACATAAATTACATGCAAATCTCCTGCAACAACTTTTCCGCTTGCTGCAGCCGAACCGTCAGCCATCTTTGAAAATGTATAATTGTCAAATGTTTTCTGTGTTGTTGTATAGTCTGTGCCAACTTTGGCATTTTCTACAACTTTACTTTCTGCTTCTAAGACTGTGCCATCTTCAGCTATATATTTTACATACACGTTACCAGTGCTTGTCTTTTTGTTTGTGATAGTGATTTTCTTTTCTACATCAGAATTTGCCGTTATGGTTGCAGGATTATAGCTTGTGGTAAAACCATCTAAAGCCTCTTCTTCAACCTTGTATACCTTTGCAGCAAATCTTAGGTTCATATTCTTTTCATCGCCTTCATATGACTTTGTGAAGACTGGAAGGTTTTCGAATTTTCCAACGTAACTTTTAGAGCTATCAAGGGTTTTTGTTTCTTTTGAAGTTGCTCCATCATAGAGAGTTACACTTATATCTTTCTTTTCGTTTTCATCAGTTATATCAGTTCCATCTGCTTTTTTCCATTCTTTCACTACTTCTAAATCTATATTTTTTGACCAACCTGCGTAGGTGTTTATTACATTCGGAGTGATTATTTTACCTGTATCCTTTACATTATTTTGGAAAGTTATTTTTGAGAAATCGAATAAATCATTTTTTAATTCATCTGGTTTTGTTATATTTTGAATTCCTGTTTCACTATCACCAGCTGCTTGGTCTTTCCAATAGTACCAACCCATAAAGTCATATTTATCTCTTGTAGGTTTAGCCGCTTTAAACTCTTTTAATTGTCCCTTTCCTTCCCAGAATTCTGGAGTTTTGTAAACATCTACAAGCTCCTCGTCTGAGTCTTTTGAACCAATCTTTCCAAGATTTCCGTGATAAATTAGCTTTACCCTTTGACCAAGAACTATTGTATTGTCATCTTTATTTAATACAAAATCCCACTTGCCAGTGCTTTCATGATCATTTGCTTCAGCTAACGGTTGAGTTGGGTCCGTATCTTTAGATACATAGTGTATTTGCTTGGCATCTTCTTTTGTTGGTGTATAGCCTTCTGTTCCCTTTGCTACTAAATAGCCAACTTTCCTCTTCGATTTTTCTTGGAATAAATCTTTACCAGTTGTTTTTTCTGATTCACTTATGGAAACATTTATATATCTATCTTCAGGTAACTTACCAGTCAATAAAATGCTAGATTTACCTTCTATTATACGAACGTCTTTTCCATCGAATTGAGCATTTTGAGTTATTGTTACATCTTTAGCTGCATATATGTTTTCTCCAGCCATTTCATTTTTGTTAAGAACGTGTTGATTTGCATTTGACCAATCGCCTTTTGCATTACCAGAAAAAGTTGCATAATCAACTATCAACTCACCGTCGTTTAATACTCCAGCTGCCATGTGATAGGCCTTGTTATTTATAATTTGAGCGTTGCCTTTTTCAGATTTGGTAAGTGTTACTTTACCTTCATTATAAATTGCACCGCCTACAGATGAAGATTGTTCAGAGGAGATTTGTCCGCCTTGCATAGTAACGGTGTTACCATTTCCTACAAAAATTCCACCACCATAAACTGACATATCAAATGCATAGGTTAAGTTATTTAAGAGTTTAGTATCTATTAAAGTTAATTCTGTTCCACCGCTTTTACCAATTTGTGTATTTAAAGCAATGGCACCACCAGATATTTCTGCTGTGAAATTTTGAATAGTTGTGTTTTCTATTGTGGCTGTAACACTTGAGTCATCGTAAAATACAATAGCTCCACCGTATTTTGCGGTTTTGTTAGCTCCTGTTACGTTCCAACCAACACCTGAACCAGTTAAGGTTGAATTTTTAAGGTCAAAAGTTCCTGTTCCAACTACTTGGATGAGTCCACCTGACTCTTGAACATAAGATCCTTTTCCTGTCTTAAAAGTAGAGTTATCAATTAACAAGTGTGAGCCTTCTGATGTTATCGCTCCACCAGCCATACCTACAGGTTTTTTACCATCCAGTATTGTGAATGATGAGTTAATAACTTTTACTTTTTCTGTTTCAGTACCGCAATCTTCGAATTTAATTGCACCGCCTGTATTAAAGGGGCCAACAATATCAAAAGTAGTAGCATAAATTTCTACTTTTGATTCTGTTGCTTCTACAGAACCGCCTTGACGACCACCTGTTGTTTCCCAGCCATCTAAGTGGTTTCCTGTAAACTTTGTCGTAGCTTTATCTGTTGCTGTAGCGTCATTAATATAAAGTTCCGATTTATATAGCTTTATAGCTCCGCCTTCAGCAGCAATTCCACCAGCTGAGTTATCAACAAAACTTCCGCCTTTTATCTTTAGCTTAGAGCCATTAATAGCGTAGATTGCTCCACCTGAGTAATTTTGGTCATTTGCTGCAGTTTGACCAAGGCCATTTGTTGAACCATTTTTTGCAGTAACATCTGTCATATCAACACTTGCATTATCCGCAAAAATAATTCTAGCCTTATTAGCTCCATCAAGAGTAATATTTTCTAATGTTAATGCCCCAGCAGAAACATAAAACATATTTGATTCTATTGCAGAGTCCATTTTTAAATTCCCGGCTGTTAATGTTCCTCCAGAAATTTTTATGTTCCTTGTTATCTTCAAAGTTTCGCTAACGGTTATATTACCACTTACGGTAATTTCCGTTACATCCGCATTTTCTATTGCTGCCTTCAGCCCGTCAAAATCATTTACCGTCCTAGCCTCGGCCTTTACTGGCACGGCGACCATTGGTAAGATCATTGCGAGTGTGAGCAAGATGCTTATAATTTTTCTCATAGTCTCCTCCAAAATATAAATTTATATAAGTTTTTCATATATACTTTCATTATATATATATATATATATAATGTCAACAGTTTTCTTAATAAGTCCAATAAATATTTTTTATAATTGTTTAACTTCTTTATTTTATTTAGATGTTTTTTATTACAAACAAAAAAGAGGCCGGGGCCTCTTAATAAAAAATTTTATTTTTTTCTCGTTTTTTCTTGTCTTGCGAACGATTGCAATATTTTTTCAAAGTTTCTTTGCGTGGATAACAATCGAATAAAAATTTTTGTCCGAAATTCTCCTCAGATTGTTGCATCCAATCAAACAAAATTTTTTGTCCGAAATAAATCGGACGCTACCTAAATTTTGTTTTCTTGGGCAACAAGTTGCGCGAGTATTTTTGACTTTTCGGGCTACATAAAGTAGCCCCTACAACGTTCTAAGCAATATACGTAGGATAAACGTATTCATCCATTCTATTGTTCTCTTGGGCGTGGCTGCAATCGGACGCTACCCGCTTCGCGAAATTTTTATTCTCTTGCTAATACTTGCACAAATTTTTCTTGCAAGTTATTTCTATCTACAAAATTATTTATCTGCCAAGATGTTTTGCATGGTGTGCCATGAAAGTGTCGCACACTTTACTCTGGCTGGCATGTTTTTAATATTTTCCAGGACTCTAGCGTCCTTTAGGCTTTTCATTTGCTCAGCCGTGAGCTTTTCGCCTCTGATCATATCCAAATAGCTTTGGATGATGACCTTGGCTTCATCGATCGTCTGTCCTTTAATGGTGTCGATCATAAAGGATGTGGAGGCCTTTGATATTGCGCAGCCTTCCCCGTGATAGGAGGCGTCTGCAATTTTGTCGCCATCAAATTTGACCACGATTGTAATTTCGTCCCCACATGATGGGTTGTGGCCCAGCTCTTCCACATCGGGATTTTCAATTTCCCTTTGGTTTTTCTTGGATGTGGAGGCCTCCAAGATTAAATCTGTGTATATTCTATCTAGATCCAATTTTTAAAACCTCCTTTACATATTCTATGGCCTCGACTAGTTTGTCGATTTCGTCTTCTGTGTTGTAAATATAAAATGATGCGCGGGCAGAAAATGGCCTGCCCAAGTACCTGTGCAAGGGTTGGGCGCAGTGGTGGCCGCTTCTTATCATGACCCCCCTGGTATCTAAGATCGTAGCAATGTCGTGGGGGTGGGCGTCTGCAATATTAAAAGACATAACTGCAAGTCTGTCCTTGGAGTCGGCCGTGTACATTTGCACGCCGTCAATGGCAGATAATTTATTGTAAGCGATTTCTGCCAAGTGGTCTTCATAAGCGTGGACCTGGTCCATGCCGATGGCATTTAAATAATCTATGGCCGCTGCCAGTCCCACAGCTGCGCCTACATTTTGCGTGCCTGCTTCAAAACGGGCTGGCGCATCCAGATAGGTCGCGTGGGTTTCGTAGACGTATTCGATCATATCTCCCCCATAAAGGAGGGGACTTAATTCATTTAGCTTTTCTTCCTTGCCGTACAAAACGCCGATGCCCATTGGGGCTAGCATCTTGTGGCCGGAGAAGGCCAAAAAGTCGCAGTCCATATCGACCACGTCAGTTTTCTTGTGGGGAACGGATTGGGACCCGTCCACAATAATGGTCGCGTCCGACTTGGCGCGGATTTCCTTGATCAATTTTTTGGCGTCTGTAATATAGCCTGTGACATTTGACGCCTCTTGAAATGAAACGACCTTGGTCTTGGCGTTTACCTTTGATAAAAATTCGTCTGTGTTAAGTTCTCTTTTATCATTTAAATATCCGATGACGAGTTTTGCCCCAGTCGCCTTTGCCACTTCTTGCCAGTTGACAAAGTTGGCGTGGTGTTCGGCGATTGTAATTAAGATTTCGTCGTCATCTTTAAGTGTCCTCATAAAATAATTGGAGAGGATATTTAGGGATTCAGTTGCGTTTTTGGTAAAGACGATTTCACGTTCGGATTTTGCATTTATAAATTTTGCTACAGTAGCCCTGGCGTTTTCGTAAGCTTCAGTTGCCGCTTGACCAAATTTGTGGGCCGACCTGTGGGGATTTGCATTTGCAGACTTGTAATAATTCATGACTGCATCCAAAACTGCCTGCGGCTTTTGAGTCGTCGCAGCCGAGTCCAAATAGTGGACGCCCTCGGTCAGGATTGGAAAATCTTTTTTGATTTGTTTTGCGTCTAGCATTTTATCTTCCCCTTATAATTTCTTCCAGCCTCTTCATGGCCAGGTCCTTGGTGTCCTTATCCATCATGTCCATGGCTGCTTGGAAGTGGCCTTCCACTACCATGAGTGTGGCCGTGTCTCTGTCGATTCCCCGTGAGCTGATATAGTCGATGGTCCTTTCGTCAGGCTGCTTTAGGGTTGCCCCGTGGGCGGCCTCGATTGAGTCTTCGCCAACCAAAAGTATTGGCACAGTTACGTTTTTAAAATCGTCACCAATGGCAATAACCGTTTCAGTTTCTTCGCCCTTGGACCCGTAACAGCCCTTTGGAAAATCGATATTGTATTTGTAAAGCTTGGATGCCCCATCGTCCAGGACCCCGTTCATGTTTAGTAAACTTTCGGTTTCCTTTGAGTCGTGGATGACTTCCAAATTCATATCGTAATTTGATCCGTCGCCTGCATAGTAAGCTGCCTCCATGTGCATCTTGGCATTTTTTTCTTTCAAATGCGAATGGATATTGTAATAAATGTGGTGGCCTTCCAGGAAAATCATTCCCATTTCAAGCTCGGCCCCTTCGTTTACAATAAATTCCACGTCGGCTAGCAGGTCTCCCCCATTTAAATCGTAGAGGAAAAAGAGTTTGGCCTTTGCGTTTTTTTGCAGCTCGATCTTGAGCCTTTGGGCTTGCTTGTCTTGGTCTGTAAAGACGATTCCGTTCTCTACTTGGCCGCCTTCAAGGACGATAAAGTGGTCGCCCTCAATGGCCCAGCCGTCGGTATTTTGAACTTGTCTTTTGATTTCTTTATCTTTAACTTCTATTGGATTTAAATCACTAGCGTAGAGGAGGTCAAAACCCTTTAGGATTTCCTCGTCCCTAATTTCCGTGTGATTTACTTTTAAGTGTTTAAATGTTGGAAATGAAATTTTATTTACTTGCATACTATCACCTAACCTACAGTTCCTTCTAGTTCCAGATTGATTAAATTGTTCATCTCAACAGCGTATTCGAGCGGAAGTTCTCTGGAGATTGGCTCAGCAAATCCGCGAACGATCATGGACTTGGCTTCGACTTCTCCCAGGCCCCTGCTCATCATGTAGTCGAGGACATCTTGGTCAACCTTGCCAATGGCAGCTTCGTGGCCGGCAACAGCGTCTGGACATGAGTTAATAATTACTGGAATGGTATCGGCCCTGGATTCGTTATCCAGCATGAGCGATTCACAAGATGCGGCTGACTTTGATCCGTGTGCGTTTTTTGCAAACTTAACCGTAGACCTAAAGACTGAAATCCCGCCTGATTTTGAAATGGACCTGGAGTCGACATTAGACATGGTGTTTGGCGCATTGTGGAAAATTTGCACGCCCGATTCAATAATTTGTCCGCTGCCGGCAAAGTTTAATGTCAGATTGTCTGAAATTGCGTTTTCGCCATTTAAAATTGATCCCGGATAGAGCATGGAAACTTTTGAACCAAAAGATCCGCCCACCCATTCAATGTGGCCGTTCTTTTCGACAACTGCCCTCTTGGTGTTTAGGTTGTACATATTGCGTGACCAGTTTTCAATTGAAGTGAAGTTCAAGTGAGCCCCTTCTTCGACGAAGAGTTCAACAGACCCCGCGTGAATATTTAAAACATTGTACTTAGGAGCTGAACAGCCTTCGATAAACCTGCATGAAGCTCCCTCGTCCACGATAATCATGGTGTGTTCAAATTGGCCAGCGCCCGGTGCGTTCAAACGATAATAAGTTTGCAGAGGCACGTCGACCTTGACTCCCTTTGGCACGTAAACAAAGGTCCCCCCTGACCAAACTGCATAGTGGAGGGCGGCGTACTTGTGGAGGCCGGCTGGGATTGCCTTTTGGAAATATTTTCTAACCAAGTCCTCGTGTTCTTGGACGGCTGTGTCGAAGTCCAAAAATATAACGCCTTGGTCGGTTAATTCTTTTTGTACATTGTGGTAGACGACCTCTGAGTCAAATTGAGCGCCAACACCAGAAAGCAGAGATTTCTTTTCTGCTTCAGGAATCCCCAGCTTATCAAACATAGTTTTGATTTCATCAGGAACCGCTTCCCAATTGTCTTCCATATCTGCATCAGGGCTGATGTAGGTGGAAATATTATCCAAGTCTACTTCGCTCAAGTCCGGACCCCAAACAGGATTTTCTAGCTTGTAGAAAATATCTACAGCCTTTAACCGGAGGTCCAGCATCCACTCAGGTTCGTTTTTTTCCTTTGAGATGGCCCTTACGATGTCATAAGTCAAACCATTGTCGAGTTTTTTTCTAAACTTGACGTCGGAAATGGTATCGTAGACCCCTCTTTCTATATCATCAACTTGCGTTCTTTTTCTTTGTGTCATATTATCCCCTCAAAAAGCCAAAGCCTTCTGCATCAATTCTTTGCATCAAATCTTCTGTGCCAGTCTTGACCAGCTTGCCGTCCATAATTACGTGGACGTAATCGCTGTAAACGTGGCGAAGGATTTCGTGGTGGTGGGTGATTACAATCAGGCTGGAGTTGTCTCTTTCCCTAAACTTTTCAATGCCGCGGCCGACCACGTCAATGGCGTCGACGTCGAGGCCTGAGTCAGTTTCGTCAAGGATGGCCAGTTCTGGTTCTAGCATCAAGAGTTGTAAAATTTCAGATTTTTTCTTTTCACCGCCAGAAAAACCTACGTTTACATACCTGTCCTTGTAAGAAGGATCCATGTGGAGCTCTTCCATGACGGCGTCCATCTTGTCGCGGAGTTCAAAAAATCCAACTTCCTTGTCGCGGGCCTTCATGCTTGCCCTGATGAAATTTTCGAGTGTAACGCCAGGGATGTCAACAGGATTTTGATAGGACATAAACATGCCCATGCGGCCGCGTTTTTCTGGGCCATCATCCGTAATGTCTTCCCCTTTAAAAATAATTTTACCATTTGTAACGGTGTAGCCACCTGTATTCATAATAACATTTGCAAGAGTGGACTTGCCGGACCCGTTAGGGCCCATTACAACGTGGACTTCGCCAGGCTTAACATCCAGATTAATGCCCTTTAAAATCTCCTTGTCCTCGATACTTGCACTAATATTTTCTAATTTTAATAGCATAGCTCCTCCTTAAAATATATATTTGTGAGTTCCCTCATAAAAACATAAAAAAATCTACATATCCAAAAACGCTTGTTTGAATATGTAGATAAAATTTCTAGAAAAAATATGTAAATCCCTAAAAAACTATTTACTTGCCCCTTCAATGTATACCCAATTGTATCAAAAAGCAAAACAATTGTCAAATAAAAATGTAAATGATAATCTTTCTCTATACGCCCACTTTTGAAATAAAAATCCCAAAATTTTTTTGGATTTTTGCGGCCACGACTTTTGAAATGCAAATCCTAATATTTTTTTGACTTTGAAAGGCAAGGATTTTTGAAATGCAAATCATAATATTTTTTTGACTTTCTGTGTCCGTAAGTTTTGATTTTTAAATCCCAATATTTTTTTACAATTCTCCGCCTCCGACTTTGCAAATAAAAATTGCATTTGCCTTTTAATTTTCTCTACGCCTATTATTAATAGAAGATATTGGGTATGTATTATTTATGATTATATGTGCAAATCTTTAACTTAGAGGAGGTTTTTATGGATAAGATTGACTATATAAATAACTTTGAATACTTTAAGATGGCCAACGAACTGGCAACAGAGCTCTACCCTGATGAGCTTGAGGACAAGGCCGAGAGGGAAATGCTCATCGATTACAAGGCCGTGATCAGAAAGGTTTTGAAATCAAAATCCAAGATTATTGCCCACGATAAAGCCGACGTCTTACTTAAATTTTTAAATCCAAAACGCAAGTGGCCTTGGGATCATGGTCAAACTCTAACCATGACCTATGAAATTGAGCCCAGCTTTGAAGTCTTTTTTGAACTTTTAAATGCCTGCAATTTTCACATGGAAAACACCAATGAACATCTGATTTACAAGTTTTTAATTTTAAATGAAATCTACGACCGGGATATTTTAAATTATCTCTTCGCAGTTTACGGCTTGGAAATCCCAGCCCCAGGAGATCCCTTTGCCGATGAAGGCGGGGATATTCCAAGCGAAGAGGAAATCAAAGAAGGCAAGGCCCACATCAAGAAGGGCAAGTTTAGACCTGATACTTGCCTATCTCTCATTAAGTTTTCTATGGAAGAGGACTTTGACTTGGTCGACGGCGAAGATGACGAGGAGGAAATCTCCAAGCTCATGAAGATGTCGGGCATCGAAGACATTGATGATATTGACGACATAGAAGACGTTGACATCGAGGATATCGATATTGAAATCGACGATGTTGAGGTTGAGGAGATTGATTTGGATATGGATATGGACTTGGACGACGATGACTTTGACGACGAAGACGAATACGAAGAGATGAAGAAGCCCTCAAAGACAGCTCTAAAGACCAAACCTTTAATTCAAAAGACCCCTGACGATAAAAATAAAAATACAAAGAAAAAATAAAAGGAGATTGATTATGAACGACAAAAAATATGCAGAATTAATTATCAAAGAGGCCCTAGCCGTACAAAAACGCGAAAATCCAATCATCTGGATCAACGCTAACACAGAAAACCTACCCTTTGCCAGAGAGCTCACAAAGATGGCCTACGAATGTGGGGCCGCTGAGGTAAAGGTAAATATAAATGACGAAGTTTTATCCAGATTAAATATGGAAGGCATGAGCGAAGAAAGGCTGGCCCACTTCGGCGAATACAAGCTGGACGAACGCATGGACTACATCAAAGACGGGGTCGCTTTTATTTCCATTACAGGTTCTGACCCAGATTTATTTAAAGGCATTGATCCAAAGCGCCTGCAAATTAGAAATCGCGCTTCATCAAAGGTCATGAAGCCTGCCATGAAATACACCATGAACGACATCAACTCATGGACAGTTGTGGGCTACCCAACCAAGGCCTGGGCCAAAAATGTTTTCCCAGACCTGGACGAAGACGAAGCCTTTGAAAGATTAAAGACAGAAATTTTCAAAACTGTTAGACTGGACCACGAAGATCCTGTTGCAGCTTGGGAAGAACACTTGGACAAGCTGGCAAAGAGGGGCGAGGTCCTAAACAACTTGCAATTAAAGGAATTACATTATAAGACCGACCGCGGAACTGACTTTAGGATAGGACTCCCAGAAAATCACATCTGGGTTGGCGCCGAATCAAAAGACGACAGGGGTTATCGTTTCCTACCTAACCTACCAACCGAAGAAATTTTTACAGCTCCAGACAACAGAATCGCTGAGGGCATTGTTTATGCAACAAAACCACTCAATTTAAGCGGCAGCCTGGTCGAAGATTTCTGGATTCGCTTTGAAGGCGGCAAGGCAGTTGAAGTTGGCGCCAAAAAAGGCGAAGACCAATTGAAGGAATTAATCAGCCGCGACGAAGGTGCTTGCAGGCTGGGCGAAGTTGCACTCGTAAGTGTCAAGAGCCCAATCAACACTTCAGGTCTCATTTTCTACAACACACTCTTTGACGAAAACGCCTCCTGCCACTTGGCACTGGGCGCTGCATATCCAACTTGCGTGGAAGGCGGTGTCGACATGGACGACCAAGAGCTTAAAGCTCATGGCATCAATGATTCACAAATCCACGACGACTTTATGATTGGCGACGAGACTTTATCAATCGTCGGCATCGACAAGGACGGCAAAGAACATCAAATCTTCAAGAACGGAGATTTTGTAATCTAGGAGTATAAATGTATAAAAAAAATTATTACGAAGACTTAAAAGATTTAAACGCAATAAACAGGGAGGAAGATTGTTCTTCCTTCCAATTACTTACAGCCAGCGGAGAATTTTTATGGAATAAGATGGCGGTCGCGACCCTGATCTTGGCAATCCTCATGACGGTCCTGCCACTTGTTCCCTATATTATCCATGGCAACTTGGCGGCTCACTATGTGCCAGAAAATTTGGAGTCCTATCTGAGGATCAGGACCTCATCTGCTTCCATGTGGACGGACCTGGCCAATCTGGTCATCCAAGCATATTTTATATTTTTATTTTTCCTAAAGGCCAAGGACTTTGACGCTTGGGCAAACAAGTCTAAATTATTCTTGAAGGGCTTGGGAAAAATATTGGGGGCTTCGATTTTGGCCTTTATAATGCTCACCATCTATATGGTGATTGCATTCTTTTTGCTATCTGCCATTGGGACTATTGGAAGTCTTATCCTTGCCTTTGGCCTGGCAGCAATTCTCTTTTTTGTTCAGGTCTTCTTCATCTCCATTATGGACGACACCAGGCTCAAGATGGGAGACGCTTGGGACAGATTAACAGATACCTTTAAGAACAAAAACTTCTGGAAGAAAATTCTCTTTATAGTTTTCCTAAACACTATCTTAAGCTTGACCTATGAAAATCTTATGAAAATTATCCCAGACCCAGCCAAGGTCTACGCAGGCTTGGGCTTGGATTTTCTTTCAAATGTTTTGTCCCTCATTATTAGTGCCTTTACAATATCAAGTTTTATTTATTACTCAGACCATGTCAGATATTATCTGCCGGACATATACGCCGACGATTACGGACCTGACGATGACGAAATTATAGAGGAAGATCACCATGAATAATAGCGGAGAAAAAGTCGGCCTAATCGGGATCATCATGAACCTGATTATCGCCATTCCAAAAATTATCTTAGGGCTCATTAGCCAGTCCATTTCTCTTTTTACTGACGGAATTAACAACGCCTGCGACTCGATAACAGGCGTTGTCACTTATATTGGAATTAAATTATCCAAAAAGCCCATCGACAAGGACCACCCTTACGGCCACGCCCGGGCTGAATACATTGCAGGCTTTGTGATTGCAATTTTTACGGCTGTTGTGGGCATTCAATTTTTTATATCCTCGGTCAAGGTTTTGATCCATCCGCGGACGCCTGATGTGGATACCATTGGCAGGGCCTTTTTGATTTTATCAATCGTATTGAAGGCAGGCTTTGTCTATCTCAATCATATCGAATACAAGAAACACGGGGCGACAATTTTTGTGGCCAACCGCCAAGACGCCCTCATGGATATAATTATCTCATCTTTTATCCTGGTCTCGTCATTTTTCTTTGCCGGCCACGAATGGCTGGACGCAAGCCTAGGGATTTTGATTTCAATCCTTATCCTCTACCAAGCCTACGAAACTTTGAAGGATACGGTCACGCCGCTTGTTGGGCCAAGTCCAATGGCCAGTGACATAGATACGATTGTCCAAGCTTTAAACGAGTCAGGTTTAATTAAGAACGTTCACGATATTTATGTTGACAGACAGTCCATGGGCAAGGTCATCGCGACTGCGGACGTGGAAGTCGACCCCAATCTCACGGTCAAGGAGGTCCACAACGAAATCGAAATGATCACTGCCAATTTGAGGCAGACCGCAAACATCGACCTGGTCGTCCACGTTGAGCCCCTTATCCAAGACACCAAGCTCCTCCATATTAAGAGGCTTTTGAAAAATATCGACGGAGTTATGGGCGTCTATGACCTCATTATGGACAAGGAAAATTATGTAACCCTGGCCATTAACGAAGACGACCTGCATTCAAAAGAAGATATCAAAAGTCAAGCAGTGGAAATTTTAAAGAAGGAGGACGACAAGGAATGGAACATGGACATAATAGTGGGCTTTCAAAGCAAATAACCCTGATAATGGCCTGCGACGGCAATTTTAATATTGGCAAGGACGGGACCATGCTCTTTCACATACCAAAGGACCTGGCCCGCTACAAGGAAATTACCATGGGGAAAAATTTGTATTGCGGACGGAAGACCTTTGACGATATGGGGCCACTCAAAGGCAGGCGGATAATCGTTTTGTCACGGGGCGAGGTTCCCAAGGCCGACAAGGTCATCCACGACTTCGACGAGTTTAAAAAGGAACTCATGAATGACCCCGACGGTTATTTTGTGGGTGGGGCAAGCCTAACCAAGAAGCTCTATCCGGATATTACAAAAATTCTCATGACCCGGGTCTTTGAGACCTTCGATGCCGACACGGGCATAGGCGACCCCGAAGACCATGGCTTTGTCATCGCCGAAGAATCTCAAATGATGGAAGACATCGGCCTGCATTTTAAATACGTAACCTATGTAAGAAAATAAATTATGAAAAATTCGTGTAGCGTCCATCCTTTATGGTGGACATTTCGGGCTCGATACCGGGTTCAACTCGGTTGAGGGTTCGAGGGTGATTTATTTTTATTTTTCAATTTCAAGACATCAAAAAAGCAAGAGAAAAATCTCTTGCTTTTTTGTCTTATTAATCATCTGATTTATTGTTGTCGCCTGTAAATTCCTGGCGAAAATCTCTCATAGAATAGGTGTAAACATTCTTGTAGACAAAGCCCTCGTACTGGTCCAGTCCAAATTGCCTATAGCGGAGCTTGGCCTTTTTAAAAATCCCCCGCTTCAATTGGTCCTTGTAAAAGGAATTGGAAACCTTGTTGGCCTTGAAGGGATTTTTGTCGTAATTGTAAACCAGAATAAAATCCATGGTCGACCTAATAAATTCCAGGTCCCTGCCAGTAATGTCCGAATAAATTAGTGCCGAGGTCAGCATTTTTTCCCTGATGTCACGGACCAAGTCCCTGTCGACAGTTCCGTTTTTAAACTCGATCATAGTGAGCTTTCCGTCACGGTCTACAAGAGCGTCCGCAGACTTGGGATGATAATATAATTCCTTTTCATATACATAATCTTCCTTGACCCGGTCAAAGTCCACGGCCATCTCGTCTGACTCGGTCATGTATTCGGGATTAGATGGATCGTGGTTATCAATTGAAATATCTTTGAGGGTTCGTAAATTCTTTTCAAATAAATTATTCATAGGCCTCAGCTTCCAGCTTAGAAAAAGGCTGAGCCAGGCCCTTGTAAATTAGGTCGATATCCTTGGTCACGTCGACAATGTCTGCAAAGTCCTCGGAATTTTCGGTCAGATAAAATTTGGCATTTAATTTTTCCTTGGCAGAATAAACCTCAAAGGCCTCGACCAAATACGGGCTGTGGGTGTTTAGTAAAATCCTGGCCTGGTATTTTTTCACCAGGTCAATGCAGGTCTTGGCAAAGACCAGCTGCCACTCGGGATGAAGATGGACCTCGGGCTCGTCAAAAATCAGAACTGACTTGTTGCCCACCCAGCCATTGGCAAAAAGAGTTTTCAAAATTAAAAACATCTTGAGGCCCGACGAGGTGTTGTGCATGGAAAGCCCCTCGTTTTTGCTGTAGAAAAACTCGTTATTTTTTATAATCAAATCGCCATCGACCAGGGCGTTTATCCTCTCGCTGGCAAAGCCCTGACCATTTTTACTGGCCAGCATATTTATTAAATCAATCCGCCTGGAGTTTAAAACCTCCGGCAAATAAGGAGCCCCAACCTTAAAATCCAAAATATTTGGATCGTCAATATAAATAAAATTAAAATCTCCCTTGGAAAAATCTCCAGAATGAATCTGTCCATCATCATCCACTTGCAAGTCGCAAACCATGTCGCCTTCAATCTTAACAGACCCCTTGTCCGCCTCAAAACGGAGGACCTCGTCAAAGTCTTCGCTGAGCTTAACTCCTAAGTCCGCGCACTCGTCCATAGCCCTGGCAATGGAATACAAAACCTTGCCCACCGTCGATTTGCCGGAGTTATTTTCCCCAGCCAAAACCGCCACCGTCGATAAATCTACATCCGCCCGCCTAATCTTGCCAATATTTTCAATCTCAATCCTCATCTGACCCCTCCTTTAAGTACTTATATTTTTGAACCCACAAAATCATCATAACAAAGGCCACAAACTTGTCAATCCTATTTAAAATCTCCAAGTCCTCCAAGCCCACAAAAACCCTGATCAAAAAATAAATAGCCAAAACCCATGTCATCTGAACCAAATATTCCTTGGCCAAGCCCGAAATAATATAATAAATAAATACCGCCCCAACAATCAGGGCCATAATAATATCAAAAGTTCCCATTCATCCCTCCGCCCCCATTATAACACAAGGCATAAATATAAGAAAACCCAAGAAAAAATGGCGACCATTAAGCCGCCATTAAATGAGATTTATTATTTCATTTTGCGATTATGATATTTTAAAAACATTTCCCGTCCACAAGGGAGACCAATGTTTTTCGGACCACATTCTCCTCAAATTTTTGCTTTTGAAGCAATGCTTTTCGGTCCACATAAAGTGGACCCTACAACCGCAAAGCGATCTAAAAGATTAATACCATTTGTAAAATAATATTTGCTTTCTCCCTCTCTAAATTTGCGAGGAAAAATTGATGGATTTTTGTAGCTTGAGACTTTTTAGGAATGAGGCGTAGTAGAGCCTACGCCGCAGTGACGAAAAAGTCGAACACTGCAAAAAGCCGCAATTTTAACCGCAAATTTAAAGCGAAATATCACTCGTAGGATTTCAAAGACGACACCATATCAATCTCCCTCAACTGCCTTACCACAATTCCTCTGATCAAAAATACAAAGACCATGGTAATTGTGGCCGAGAATAGATACGGTTTATAAGTCAATAATAAATTCATCTGTATGTCATCGGGGCTTAGGATTTCGCTGACGACACCAAGCATGCCCCAGCCGACCAAAAATCCGACGAGGATTCCTAGGACTGAAAGCATTATGGTTTCCTTGTAAACATAATTGGTTAGCTCTTTGGAGTTAAAGCCCAAAACTTTTACGGTTGAGAGCTCTCTCATCCTTTCGCTGATATTTATATTTGTTAGATTGTACAAAACGACAAAGGCCAGGGCTGCTGCGCAGAGCAGGATGACCACAGTGATTATCCTGATTGATCCCATCCAGTCTTCGATGATCTTTAGGTGGTCGTCGAAGTTGGTGATGGTGAGAATCGATGTATTATCGCGGAGGCCTTCGATTGCTTTCGCTGAGGCCTTTGGGTCCTTTAATTTTACTGCGTAAGCATTTGCCTCGAAGTCCTCACCAAAGAATTTTTCATAATCGGCCTTAGTCATGACTAGGGCGTGGCCAATGTAGAAGTCAAACCAGTCTGCCGGATCTATTGCCACTTGGAAGTCTTGCAGATTTGAATCCTGCAAGGTCAGCTTGCCGTCGGTCAAATAATTTTGCAATTTCCGACTCATAAGCGGCCGGTCTAAATTCAATTCGACTGGCTTCTTCAAATAAATTTCCCTCTTCAAGTGAACGAAGTTGGCGAAATCCTCTGGATTTTCCGGAACCATGAGTTGAACTTGTTGGTCCTTGCCTTCTTCGGCTTCCAATAGAAGTTGGTCCATGTGCATCTTGGTATAGGCCTCGACATCGTCAGAGTCCAAAAACTTTTGCAGGTCATCAAGGCCGTCTTTTGGTAAAGATTTGTCGGTCGTAATCGTAACTTGGTAAGTGTAGACGTCTTCGAATTGGTGCTTGTCCATGCCGCCAATGGCTTCCTTGAGTGAGAAGCCCAGGAAAATTAATCCCGTACAGCCAGCCACGCCAAAGATGGTCATAAACATTCTAGACTTGTAGCGGAAAACATTTCTAAGAGTTACCTTGTTTAGGAAGCTCAAACGATTCCAAATAAAGGGGATTTTTTCTATCAAAATCTTCTTGGCCTTCTTTGGAGCCTTCGGCCTCAAGAGGCTGGCTGCATTTTCCTTCAGAGTCCTCTTGATAACCAAGATTATAGTAAGCACATTTGCCAAAACTCCAACCATGATGGCCGTAATATTTATGCCAATAGATGGGGTGATTTGCAATTTTTTAATGACGAATGAAGCGCTATAGGCCTTGTAAATTGCTTTTAGCAATAGGGTCGACCCCAGTGAGGCGCCAATAATGCCGCCGATCAAACTGGAAATCAGTCCGTAGAGAATATATTTTTGGTAGATATCCATCTTGCCGTAGCCCAGGGCCTTGTAGGTCCCGATGTCAATCCTGTCCTCTTCAATCATCCGCGTCATGGTTGCAACTGAAACCAAGACTGCGATGAAGAAGAAAAATACGGGGAAAATCCAGGAAACATAGTCCAAGTTATTGGCAGATTCGTACATAAAGTAAAGTGCGTCGTTGTCCCTCCTGGTTTGAACTGCAAAGTGTGGCTCGTTTAGGTTTCTGATAATCTCCTTGGCGTCGGCGATTTTCTTTTCGCCGTCGGCAATGTCCACCAGGGCGTCCTTCTTTTTCTTGTTAAAGTCAGCCAGCTTTTCGTCGTACTCGGCCTTGCCCTCGATGTACTCGCGGTTGCCTTCGTTATACTGGATAATGGTGTCGGCAATCTTGTCATTGCCCTTTTTGATTTCGCGTGTGAGCTTGGCCTCGGCGTATTTTAATTCGGCCTCGCCGTCCAGCAATTTCTTTTCTTCTCTGGCCAGCCTATCCTTGGCGTCATCGAGCTTTTCCTTGCCCTCGTCCAAGTCTTTTTTGGCATCGTCGAGTTTTTTCTTTTCTTCAGGAAGCTTTTCCCTAGCTTCATTTATCAATTTTAATTTATTTTTTAAATCGGTCTCAGCTTGTTGGGCTTCAGATAAACCTGCGCTGGCAGAGGCAATCCCTGCTTCTGCTTGGGCCCTCTGACTAATCAAGGCTTGCTTTTGCCCCTGGAGCCCTGCGATTTGCCCTTGGGCTTCCTCGTAGCCGGGTGCCCCTTGGGGGATGGCACTCAGCTGGCCAATGGCCCCATCGATTTGGCCAATACCTGCATCGATTTGACCAAGAGCCGCTTGGGCCTGGCTGAGCCCCATATTTGCTTGAGCCTTGCCGTTTTCAACTTCTCTAAGGCCGCGCTTTATTTTTCTTTCGTTGTCGTCAAGTTCTTTGACCCCGTCTTCGTATTTTTTTAATCCGTCCTTGTATTTTTTTAATCCGTCATTGTAATCAGCTTCGTGGTCGGCCAATTCTTTTTTGGCATCGGCCAATTGGATTTTGCCGTCGTCAATCTTGGCTTGGGCGTCTGCCATTTCTTTTCTGGCATCAGCCTCGCCCTTGGCCAAGTCGCGCTTGCCCTGGGCAATCTTCTTTTGCCCGTCGTCCAATTTGATCTTGGCGTCTGCCAATTTTCTCTCGGCATCATTAAACTTGCCTTCGGCGTCTGCAATCTGGTCCTTGGCGTCCTTAATATCGGCTTCGCTATCGCGGATTTTTTTGAGATTTTTATCCTTGAGCTCTTGGAATTTTATAGCAGACCGCGGTGCAAGCAGGTCTTTTATTTCAGATTTCTTTTCACGAGCGTGATTAATATAGGCCGAGGACTCTGGATTTTTCCCAGCGATTTCCTCCAGCCTTAATTTTACAAAACTATAATCTGCCTCGTTAAAATTTTCTTCTGTTATATAGCCGATGGTCCCAATACTGGTCCCCGACTTGTAGCTAACGCCCTTGAGCCCCTGCATAATATAGTCGGTCGAGATGGCCTTGCCCACGACCGTGTAAGTATAAGTCTTGAGGGAATCTGGATCGTCGTCTTCCTTGAACTTGTCAACTTCCTTGGCAAATTCAACTTGATCGCCAATCTTTATATGATCAAAAGTGTTTACTGCCTCAATTAAAATTTCGCCTGTCTTTTCAGGTAGGCGGCCTTCGATAACTTCAGGCACAGAAATATCATTGCTCAGCGACTCTAGTTTGATATTTATTTTTTCATCGGGCCAATTGAGATCAACCGAGTAGCCGGCATAGAGTTCTTTAATCCCGTCAACGCCCTTTATGAGCCTTATGTCCTCGTCGTCAATGCCCACCGGCCCCACGACTTTTATGTCGTACATATTTTGCCTGTCGGCGTGCATGGTCGCGTTGTCCCTCATGGCCGGGCCCGTAACTTTTAATCCCACCAAAACAAACACGCCCACCATAATCATTGCTGTTATGGATAAAAATCTGGTGCGTGTTTTCTTGATCTCTCTTAACATATCTTTTAAGAGTGCTTTTTTCTTCATAAAATCACCATTCAATCGTTTCAATATCTACGGGATTTTCGTTCTCGTAAATGTTCCTCACTTTGGCATCCCAAATCTCTATAACCTTGTCGGCTATTGGGGTAATGGCGGTGTTGTGGGTGATAATTACAACAGTTGTATTGGTCTTTCTGGCCGTGTCTTGGAGGAGCTTTAAAATTTGCTTGCCCGTGTGATAATCGAGTGCCCCCGTTGGCTCGTCGCAAAGTAAAATTGACGGGCGTTTTGCCAAGGCCCTTGCGATTGAACAGCGTTGCTGCTCGCCGCCAGAAAGTTGCGAAGGGAAGTTATCCATCCGCTTGTCCAAACCAACTTGGGCCAAAATTTCCTCTGCAGGAATTGAATTTTCTACAATTTGGCTGGCCAGTTCCACATTTTCCTTGGCTGTTAAGTTGTTGATGAGGTTGTAAAATTGGAAGACAAAACCAATCTTGTACCTCCTGTAATTGGTAAGCTCGGCGTCTGTGGCCTGGGAAATGTCTTCGCCATCCACAATAATTTGCCCAGAGTCCGGCCTGTCCATGCCGCCCAAAATATTTAAAATGGTCGACTTGCCGGCGCCCGATGGACCAACTATAACCGTTAGCTCGCCCTTCTTTATATCAAAAGAAATATCATTGTTGGCATAGATTTTACTATTGCCAGATCCGTAGGACTTTACGATATTTCTGACCCTTGCTCCTTCGTTCTTTTCCATAAAATGCTCCTATTCGTATTTAAAAGCTGGTGCTGCGATGTACTCCCTGGCCGATCCTATAATGTTATCTATGCCAAAGCGGCCGTAGATGCCCTTGAAAGCTTCGTTGTAGGAGAAAAGTCCCAGCATATTGGCCCGTTCAACCACATGCCACTCATCATTTTCGTCCAGCTCAATAAATTTCACAAATTTTTTCTCTACATATTCTTGGTAGATAAAGTCCTTATTATAAACTTCTTTTGCCTTTTCCCTAAATTCGTCTTCAGAGTATTCGCTGCCCACAAAAACTCCCCGTGCCCCACGCAGGTCATTCGGCTTAAAGATATACTTTGCCCTGTCCCTGACAATCTCTTCGAAAAATTCATCGTCGCCCTGGAACTTAGCTGTAAAAGGAATATGCTCTTCTATAAACATGACGTCTTCGATGTCCATATCATCTTTGACATCCTCGCGGTGGAGGACTTCAAAGAAGGTCTTGTTGTGGGCGATCTGCGACCTAAAGGACCCGATTGAAATAAAGGCGTCGTTTAAATAAGCGTCGATAAAGGCCTTTGAATCATTATATTTTTCCATGATTTCGCTGGTGACAGCCCGCCTGTAAACCATGTCGATCTTTTGACCGTCAAATTTTAGGGCATTTTCATTTGCATCGTAAACTAAGTCTTCCATATCGGCGATAATTGCCTTTAGTCCTGCCTTTTCATAGGCAGCTTTAAATTTCACAAAGTCCTTTGGCGTGCCTGACCCCTTGAAGTCCACAATAGCAACTGTAATTCCCTGGTGACTGCCCCTCGCCATATCGTAGATGTCCAAGGACTTTTGGGCCCATGAATCATAGAGCTCAAAAGATTTTAAATTCCAATTTAAGTCCTTGAAGATTTTGGACTCTTCAAAAATCTCAGCTAAGCCAGAGTCCTCGCTCATGGCTGATGACCCGTCAGTATTTATCTCGCAGAATTTAAAGTCGCTTAGAGAATTAAAAAACACATCGTACCTACCAATGGCAACTGGCACTTCGTAGAGAGGATCGTGGAGGATCATCTCTTCCAGCTCTTTTGAAAAGCCAAAAAGCGCCCGGAATTTTTCGTCGTGCAAGTATTTTTCAGTAATCTTGCGGATGATCTCGTTGGTCCTAGTAACTATAAATTTAAAGGCATCATTGTCGCGTTTGGACACCAAAAGCGGCTGATAAGTAAAAGGAACGATCTTGCCGTCATAGGTCACGTCATTTTTCAAAGCCAAGTCTTGCAAGTGCTTAAAGTCCTCTACATAGTCGCCATTTTTTACAAATTCAATATACTCATCAATTTTTTTGTCGCTATACATCAATATCCTCCAAATTCATTTTACAAATCTCAATCGCATAGTCGCAAGTTGCGTAGGTCTTCCACCTGTCAATCTGCTGCCTACGAAGGGTGTTACCCTCCATGAGGGGTACAATTTTTTCTATATAAGGCTTAAAGCAGTCCTTGATGTCCAGGGCCGATAAAATATCCACCCCCCAAGCCTCCATGGTCTTGCCCATCATCTTAGTCTTGGTCCCTTTTTCATACATTTCAAGACGGGCCCGTTCGCTTTCCTTGAAAGTCAAATCGCCGATCAAATTGTAAACCCGATCCATATTGTCATTATTATAGAAGATTGAGTTTAAAAGTGCAACAGCCCCCAGATTGTAAGGGTAAGGAATGGAATCCACCTGCCTAATTTCTATAAAGCGTTTGGTCCGCACGTCTGGGAAAACCATGGTCATCAGGTGCTCCATCTCCTTCTTTGACGCGCCAGTCATGGCCTGGTCAATAGTCCCATCGAAGGGATGAAATTCTCCGTCCTTCAAGGTAAAAATCGCATCGTTGCTCAAGAGAAATTTGGCGTAGTCCTCGTATTTAAAATCAGGACGGAAGGCAGATTCAAAAGTTCCGCAGCGCTTGCGGTCAGTGTTGTTCCAAACCATAGACCTAAAGGCGTAAACATCGATTGGCCTGCCGCCTTTAAAGGCCACATTATCAAATAAAATATATAAAATATTTGAAAGCTTGTTGGCCAAAGCATATTTGCGGCCATAGTCCTTTTCATTTAGGAAATCCAAAGACACTTGGACGCTGGCCGTCCCCTTCATCATAAACTTGCCCATGGTGCCAGCCGATTTAAAATAATTATACATGGCATAGTAACGCTCCTTGGGCAAAATTTTTATATCGTCAACATCGCTTAGAGGTTGGAAACCCAAAGTGTAAATATGAGAATCAAAAGGCTCTAGGGCATCGATTGCATCCCTGTAAAATTTAAAGAGCTCCGACTTGACTTCGCAAGGATTTTCCAAGGGGTCAGTTGAAAATTCCAGCTGGCCGCCCGGCTCAGTTGAAATAATCAGGCCGTCCTTTTTAATTGAAAGCACAAATTCGCCTTCGAAATTCCCCTTCCAACCCTTGTCAATCATAGCTAAAAAGAGGTCCCTTGATCCACCTGCATCATAATATGAACGCGCATTAGCTTGAGAGTCCAAAAGCAAGTGCTCAAACTCAACCCCCATCCGTAAGTTATCAGGAGCCTTCTCCTGAGCCTTGAAGTATTCGCAAACTTTGTCTATATTTTTCAGCATAATATAAAAAACCCCTTTACAAAAAATTTTAAATAGTGTATAATAAATAACGGTATCAAGAATACCACCTAATTAATTATACCCTATTAACAAGGCTAAGTCACAAGCTTTGGCCAAATAGGCGAGAAATATGTAACAAAAATATGCGGATGTGGCGGAACTGGCAGACGCGCATGGTTGAGGGCCATGTGATCCTAGATCGTGGGGGTTCAAATCCCTTTATCCGCACCAAATAATAAGAGCAGCCTTTGGGCTGCTCTTTTATTTGTCGCTGATAAAGGGAATAAAAACAACAACGCTATTTCACAGGAAAATTTTAGGAAAAAGGCGCAGTACAGAAATTTTGTGAATGAGGTGTACTCCTGTACATCGAAATTCACAAAAAATTTCGAAACAAGTCTTTTTACAAAATTTAACGTGAAATAGTCGTGGGGGTGTCAAATTCCCCTTTAGGAGCACCACAAAAGCCACATCATATAAAAAACAAATACATAAAAAAATAAAAATATCCAACAATACAAAAATCGGGGGCATCGAGCCCCCAATTTTTTATGGCGACCATTTCAGGATCGCCGCTACAACCGCAAAGCGATTTTTAAATGAAGATTATTTGTACAAATGGCATCGGTATTTCGTGGCGTATCGCGGGTAGCGTCCGATTTATTTCGGACATTTCGGGCCCGATACCGGGTCCACCCCGGTTGAGGGTTCGACTGTGCACGCACACGCCTCCCCATATAAAAACAGCTTGGATCAAACCAAGCTGTTTTCACAATATATTTAGGAGCGGGTTATTTTGCGCTTAATACTCTGATTATGGTTGCTTTCTTTTCGACATTGTCCCAGAATATATCTTCGCCGTCTTTGAGGCCGAGGGCTCTGGCGATATTTGCGATTGGTAACATGGTCCTGCCATTTACAAATTCTGGCATTACATCGCTTTCCATAACTTGTCCGTTTACGATGATCTTGTTGGTGTCAACTGGGATTTCAATCTTGAACATGTCATCTTCTATGAAAACTGTCCTGGTCTTGGCATCCCAAGTGACTTGCATTTCAAGGCCTTCAGCAACATATCTAACGCCTACCATATTTCTGCCGTCTTTGATGTATGGAGCGGCATCCATTTTGATAATGGTCAAGTCTTCGTTGATGTACTTTTCCATATCCTTGTTGCCAACTCTAAAGATAAGTTTTAAAATGCGTTCTCCATATTCTCCGCCCTCATCAGTCTTTTCTTCGTCTTTCTTTTCTTCTACCTTTGTTTCTTCAGTATCATCTTCGTCATAATCATCATAGTAATTAAAGATATCGCCATCATAATCATATGGATAATCATCATCATTTGGTTTTTGATTGTCTGGATCTCCGTGTGTTAAATCTTCGAATTGATATCCATTTGGATCGTTCCCTGGAATTGCTCCTGGTTGATTTGGAGTTTGTGGATTTGGATCATTTGTTGCTGGTGGATTTTGTGGATCTGTCTTTGTTCCTGGTGTATTATCTACCGCCTTAACATTTACTGCCAACATTCCCACGCACATGAGGACTGCTAGTCCAAGTGCTAAAATTTTATATAAGTTTTTCATAATATACCTCCCGTTTTTGAAATGTCTCGAACGCTCCGCGTTCGAGTGGCGACCATTTCAGGATCGCCGTTACATCGTTCTTAAAAATATCCGTAATCTATTTGTTTTTACGACGAATGTTCATGCCCACAAGGGGCAATCTCATTCGCCGAATGTCCACGTGTTCGAGATGGCGACCATTTCAGGATCGCCTCTACACATGGCTACAAAATATCCGTTAGAAAAATTCTTTTCTCTTTGTTTCTATATATATTATAAAACACATCTTGCTTTATTAAATCACCCAAAAGGATGATTTTTAAAAAATTTAATATTTTCCCCAGAGCTTTTTATTGTTCACTAGGTGCTAGTGAGCTAGACCACATAAGGATCTTGAGGTCATCAGGTGAATCTTTTTTGCCAATAAAGCTGACGGCCATGCTGTTCTCCTCTGAATACCACATGACATATTTTGTGATATCATCGCCATCGACTTCATCAAAGTCTACAAAGTGGGCCCCGGCTACACCAAAATGGCTTTCGATTTCTGCGTAAGTTGCATCTGCTAAGTCGCTGTTGTTTTTGGAGAAATAGTCAACCACTTCTTGCATTTCTTCTTGTGACAGTATTTCGATCCCATCTGGACGCTTGAGCATATCTTTGCCGTGAACCTCTACCATGCCTGTCTCATCTGAATATGCTACTGTCGGTTTTTCTTCACTTTCTGATTGTGGGTCTACTTCATCTTCGTCAATGGCCTTTGGCATGGCCCAAGTCTCTGTGAGGCCAAAGTCATCAGGACTATCCTTGTCAGCAGTAAACACCATAGAAAGGAAGTGGTCTGGTGAATACCAAAAAATACTTTTTGTAAGCTCCCCATTTTCATTTTCTTCATCATGGTCTACAAAGTGAGCACCTGGCGTGCCAATGTATTCTTCTACTTCTTCATAGGTCATGCCTTGTGTTTCTTCCATATTTTTATCAAAATATTCATATATTTCTTTTAATCTTTCTTCGCTGAGCTCTTCGATGCCTTCTGGAGTTGTAAATATGCCTTCACCGTGAACGTCTACCATGCCGATTGCCTTGTATCCTTCGTCCTTCTTTTCTTCCTTTTTTTCGTCTTTCTTTTCTGTGTCAGCTTTATTTTCTATCTTTTGGCTTGGCTTGTCTGCCTTTTCTTCTGCAGGTTTCTTACCGCATGCTGCCAAGGAGAAAATCATTGCCATTGCTAATAATAATGCCAATCTTTTTTTCATTTTTCTCACCTTTACATTCTCCATATATTAGCCCTCTTCATGTAGATTTACTATAGAATTAATTATTCTCCATATCCTTTTTTGTAGAGTATATATTAAGTATAAACTTATCAGGCTCATCTGGTGTAGCGATGAATATGCCTAAAAAGTTATCATTTTCTGAGTACCAGTAAATATATTTTACTTTATTTCCGCTCTCGCTAGCAGTTTCATCAAGATCTATGAAATCTGCGCCTTGCGCGCCAAATAACTCTTCTAGCTCAGCGTAAGTCATTGACTCTGCCTCATCTTCGTGTTCTTGTAGGTAAGTCTTAACTTCCTGAATTTTATCGTCACTAACTAATTTGATGTTTTTTGGTGGAGTTGATTCGTCTTGTCCCTTAACTTCGATCATGCCTGTGCCATTTGCAACTGGGCCGCCCTTACATGCGACTATTGTAAGTGCTAGTGCAAGTACTAATAATATTGATAATCTTTTTCTCATTTTTTATCCTCATTATTTTTATATGCCTCCACCACGGGACATTTAGTCGTCGCGTTCGAGATATCCATATTTCGTGTTAAATTTGCGATATTTTTATGAAATTTAATCGGTCAATTTCTTGGCGACCATTTGCATACGAGGCGGAATTTGTAGCGGCCGATTTATTTCGGCCTGGGGTGTTCCCAAAAAGTTGGACAAATAATTTGTTCATCTAAAAGAATGCTTTCTACTTGCTAACTAAATTTTTGAATGCGATTGTCAAGGGTTGCGAAGCAACTTGCATAGCCCTTGACATAAAGCTTATTCAAAAATTTAAAATTTGGCAAGAAAGCTTCTTTATGCTCTTTCTTTTTCTTCGTAATACTTGGCCCTTTTTTCATTGGGGCTTAGGTAGTTGTTCTTTTCTTTTATTCTTGTGTTGTTGTAGTATTCCACAAATTCATCTACTGCCTTTTGTAACTGCTCTAGGCTTTTGAATTTTGTTTTACTTAGTTTTTCTCTTTTAATTACTGACCAGAAGCTTTCTATGACTGAGTTGTCTAGGCAGTTGCCTTTTCTTGACATGCTTTGGTAGATATTATTTTCTTTTAGTAGGTCTTGGTATTCTTTACTGAAGTATATGATGCCTTGGTCTGAATGAAATGTTCTTCTGTATTCTGCATTATTGGTTTTTCTTATGGTTTCTTTTGCTAGATCTATGAAGGGTTCTTTTCTCATGTTGTCTACTACGTTGTATGAGATTATTTTCCTGTCAAATCCATCTATGAAGGCGTTTAGGTAGGCCCATGTATAGTTTTCTTTGTCTTTATATATTTTTACATAGGTTGTGTCTGTAAAGAGTTTTAGATTTGGCATTGTGGAGTCAAATCTTCTTTTTATTCTGTTTGGTATGTCTTTTAGGCTTCCTAGGAATGTGTATGGTTTTCTGGTTTTCTTGGTTTTTATTTGCATGCCCAGTTCTTTGTATAGTCTATGGACTTTTTTTATGTTTATTTCTTCATCCATCTTTAATACTGCGTGTATTCTTCTTAGTCCATAGTTTGGATGAGCTTCTCTTATTTCTAGCATTTTAAGTTTTAGTTCTGAGTCTTTGTCAGGCTCTCTCATTCTGTCTAGATTGTGGTAGAAGGTGGATCTAGCTAGTCCTATTACTTCAAGAATTGTCTTTAGTGGGTATTGTCTTCGGAGGTCTTCGGCAATCCTTGTTTTTTCTTCGTTTTTTCTTGAAGTCGAATCCTCCTCAACTCTTTTAAATATGCGTTTTCTATTTCAAGTCTTAGTAGCTTCTCATCTTTTTCTTCTAATTTTTTTATGAATTCGTTCTTGTCATCTATGTTTGAATATTTGCTTTTCTTAAGGTTTTTATCTTTACTCAATTCTTGGCCTTCCCTTCGTATATACTCAGGAAGGAGCCTTTGGTAGTATTTGTATACCCAGCTTGAAAATGTCATGGCTGGTATGCCATGGCTCTTAGCAAACTTTGTTAGGGCATCTCCCTTCCTTAGGTACAATTCTACTAGATTATGTCTTTCTTGTAAAGTTAAGGTGTTTCTTTTGCTTGAGTCCATAAAGGCATCTGGTCCGTATTCGTTGTGTGTTTGGATCCAGCCTTGAAGGGTTGTTTTGGGGATGTTGTTTATCTTTGTGAATTTTCTAAGTGATAGTTTTGAGTTTAGATATTCTTCTACTTTCTTCTTTTTGTAGTCTTTAGTGTAGTCCATGTTCTCCTCCTCTTGTGTCCAATTTTCGGGGAACAGGACAGCCACCGCCTCGTGTGCAAGGATCGACGTTACATGACCGATTAAATTTCATTCTTTGAATCTCATCAAATTTTATTTTTTATTTAACTTGTTCATAGTATGCAGTATTTTCGAGTTCAAATTCATCTGGATATTCTGCATCAGCAGTAAACATTGCTACAAAGGCATGGTCTGGTGAATACCAGAAAACATATTTTGCCAGGACTCCGTCTGCGGGATCCAATTCATCATAGTCTGGATAATTGGTACCTGGCATGCCAATATAGTCTCTGACTTCTTCATAGGTCATCCCCAATGTTTCTTCATAGTTCTCATCAAAGTACTTAGCTACTTCTTCGAGATATTCTTCGCTAAGCTCCCATGTATCCCCAGGACTTTTATCTGGATCACCGTTTGTAACCTCTACCATGCCTGTATCAGGTGATAATTCTGCTATCACTTCTCCGTCACTTTCAGATGTTGTTTCTTCTTCTCCGCTTTCTGTTGTGTCTTCTTCTAAACCTTCTTCATATTCATCAATATTCTTTGGCAGGGCTCCAGCTATGTCAAGGCCAAATTCATCAGGATTATCCTTGTCAGCAACAAAGACTACATAAAGGAAATGATCTGGTGAAAACCAAAAAATAGTTTTTGTAGGGTTTCCATTTTCGTCTTCTTCATCAAAGTCTACAAAGTAGGCACCTGGCACGCCAATTTTCTTTTCTACTTCTGCATAGGTCATACCCACTGTTTCTTCATAGTTCTCATCAAAGTATTCATATATTTCTTTTAGTTTTTCTTCGCTAAGCTCTTCGATGCCTTCTGGAGTCGTAGATATGTCCTCGCCAGAAACCTTTATAGGCTCCGCTACCTTCGCTTTCTGTTCTGTTTTCTTTTCTGCTTTGTCGCTTGTCTTATCTTCTGCAGGTTTTTTACCGCAGGCTGCCAATGTGAAAATCATGGCGATTGCTAATAATAATGCTAATCTCTTTTTCATTTTTTTATCCTCCTGTTTTTGTATTTTAAATTTACTTGCTTAACCATAATCCTATTGTAAGCAATTCATGATGATTTTTTTTATTTATTTTTGTCTTTTCCGTGGCCATAAGCTCTCCCCTTTTTTTAATTATCTCTAATCCTTGGGTATGAGCGAGTCAATTATTTTATACATAGTTTCCGAATAACCATACTCATAGATCAGGCTATCCCAATCCAAGAGATCTTCCGCATCTATAACTTCGTCCGGCAAAACCAGACTGCCGTCTTTTTGGCTAATGCTCGGCGAAAATTCCAAGACATCGTCCCTGTACCTGATAGTAATCTTTGCATTCGGAGCGATCTCGCTCATATTTTGGCAGATAAAGGTTGGTCCTGCACAAGCAGTTTCATCCATATAAAAATTTTCCACCTCTTCCAATTTTGCCCTTGCTCCGTCGTCAACGATTTCCAATTCTTTTAATGAAACAGATGCGTTCCTGTACTTTGGAACTATCAAATAACATTCTTGACCATTAATAAAAGGTATTTGGCCATCGTCAGTATACATGGATATTAGCATGGGCGGGTCAGAGTAATCCATAAAGATGGCTGACCAAGGTTGAAGTTTTTTCAAAACCTCTTCCAAACTGGGCTCGTTATAGGCGGAGCCCAGATAAATTATAAAGGCCTTGTACCTATCATCGTAAGAATCGATGCCAAGCTTTCTTGCCATCCACAAGTACTCGGTGGAGATTGGGTCCTTGGCAAAGGTATTTGCCTTGAGCTCCAAAGTCATTGGGCAAGGGACCGTATTTACAATCTCATACTGGGTGAAAATAAATTGTGGCCTGCCAGCTTGGTCAATATAAATTTGATGGTCCAAAGAATCAAAATTATCCCAGAGGTCATTTAAAATCCTGCCAACGTAATTGGTCGGATTATAAATAAAACCGTAATCCTCGACTTCATCGTAGTAGGGGGCAGTCGTCAACTCACAGTCTTCCATGAGTGCGTCTTCGACCATGGTCAAAATCTCGTCCTCATCCACTCCAAAATGCTTCATCAGGTCCTTATCATTGATAAGCTCTCCGTCTGGCAGGGAAAAATTGTAGGCCCTATAGAATGGAGAATCCGAATTCCAAAAATCGTAAATCCTAATCATGATGCTAAGTACATTTTCGTCTTGATAAGTGGAAAAGCTAGCGTAAATACCAATTTCAGCATCCTCGACCTCATCCTTGTGGTCTTGGTAAATTGCAACGAGGCTATCTGCCAGCTCTTCGATCTCAGCATTTGCCTCATCCGCATCCGCAGAATCCAAGAGGATCCTCGGCAGGTGAACGCCCAGTTGAACCCTCTTTGCAAGGTCCTTGTGGGCCTCGCTAGAAAAGTCCGTCCAAACTTCCCTGTCCTCGACGTATGAAGACATAGAACCAACTTCGCCACCCTCAACATAAGTCAAATCTTTCTTGGCTTTTGACTTGGCAGATTTCTTGTCAGATTTTTTCTCGTCAGACTTGCCTTCCTCCGAGTCTTCATCATCTTCATCTTGGCCATCTTTTGAATCTTCGGCAACGCTTTCTTTTTTATTGTCCTTGGCCTCTGAATCTTCTCCGGGCTTTTTCTTCTTACAGCTCGTTGCAAAAAGCAAAGCCAAGACCAGGATAATAATCAAAATTTTATTTTTGTTTTTCATAATGCCCTCCTTTGTTTAAATAATGTATATCAAAAATATCCCTTGGAAAATTCTTTTCTTTTCCTTCTATTTATATTATAAAATTTAATTCCCTTTAATACATCACCCGAAATGGTGAGTTTTGAATTTATTTTTACAAAGCAAAAGCACTCCGGACGTCTTGGAGTGCTTTTGCTTCCTAGCTTTTTGCTAGAAGGTGGATTATGAAAAAAATATTTATGGTCTTTTATTTTAGACCGGGATTGATCTTAATCTTCCTTGGCTCTTTTGTTCTTTTTCTTGGCCTCAGCCTGATCAAGTTCTTTGTTTAGTCGCTTCTTGCCCTCTAGGGCCTCGTCAAAGACGCCTTTCTCTTTGGCTTTTTTGATGCGTTCATTTTGACTTAAGTCAAGCTGGTTGCCCTTGAGCTCTGAAGAGTTTTCCCCTTCTATATATTCTTTGCTTAAACCAGTGAGCCTCTTAATAAATTTATCTTCACAGTGCAAATTACTAATCTCGTGCTTGGTCTCGTCTTCGTAGTGGTGTCTTTCATCTGCGTTTCTATACCTTAGATATATCATGTAGTAAAATACGATACCCGATAGGAGGAGAATCCAGGCAAACTCTTTGTTGTCTTGAATCTTAGTGTCGTCAAAGAATGGCATGGCTGCCAGCATTCTCAAAAAAAATGCTGCGATCCCACCAAATATTTCTACCAATACTGAGTAGAGGAATAATTTTTTGAAATTGATGGGGACGCTCCCCATGGTTTCCTTGGTCCTGGCGTTTACTGCGACATAGTGGAGGAGGTTTTTATTTTTCTTGGTTTCCATGTAGGAGTAAAGCCATACTGGTAGGTAGGCTGCCTTCCACGAGTCGCCCTTGACTGTATAAGTTTCGTCTTCCCATCTAACGCCTCTGTCGTATTCTTCGATTGTTTCCTTGGCTGCAAGTCTTGCCACGTCAGAGCTTTGGGCCTCGACTGTGTCGCGAAGGGCATCTATATTGCTGTCTCTTTTTTCTGAGGTGTAGCCCTTCATGTAGCCTGCATTAAATTTAACACAATTTTCTGTATCAAAAGGCATGATTGCATTTATAATATTGGTCGTCTTGTCCTTGGCCGTGTAATTGAGTTTGTCTGAGCTGGCTTCGATTGACAGGTCGTCAATTAAAATATCAAAATCCCTCTCGACTTCGTAGACGTCGGCGTCGTATTTTGTTTGTTTGTCGTCGCCTGTGCCAACTTCGTAGGAGGCCCTTTCGATTTGCCCCTCGCCCCAGAGATTCATGTGGGCGTTTACATCGACCAGCATGTAGGGCAGGTAGACGCCGCAAATATTTTCTGTGGTAAATTCCCTGGAAAATTGTGGGCTGGCAAAAAATCTTCTGGACTTAACAAATTTGCCGATTTCATCTTGGGCGTCGGCCTTTGTGACCTTAAAGGGCAGGATGACGTCTGGGATTGCCCCGTTTGGAATTATATTGTTGATGGACAGGGTGTTCCTGCACCAGTGGCAACGGGCTTGGGTATTGGTCTTGGTATCGATAACGACCTCTGCCCCGCAGGATTCGCACTTAACAGTTACCATGTCCTCGTAGGATTGGTCGATGTCGGCCGCGCCTGTGCCCATGGTTGTGCCCTCGAGTGTGCTGATGTCTGCGTCCTCGGGTGCCAATTCTAATTCAAATTCGTGCCGGCAGAAATTGCATCTGAGCTTGCCGGTCTTGGTATTGGTTTCGATGTCGGTCGCCCCGCACTTGGGGCACTTGACCTGACCATCTTTGAGACCGCTATTTATGTCTCTGATTTTAATGTCTTCATCTGTAGCCATAAGATCACCTCTATATGCCTAGCAAATCTTTTTTAGCCTTGTCAAATTCCTCTTGAGTAATAACTCCTGCGTCTAAAAGTTTTTTCATCTGGATTAATTTTTCAGTTGGGTCTTGATTTGCGTTTTGATTTGCATTTTGATTTGCGTTTTGATTTTGTCCGCCTCCAAAGTTTGGCTGATAGGAATTTTGTCCGCCCTCTTGTTGGGTGGCTCCCATCATATTGCCAGCTGCGTTCATGCCCATGCCCATAAAGGCCATATTGGCACCGCCGCCGTTTTCACCAGCCGCTTGCATACCCCTGGCTGCTGCTTGTTGGAAGAAGGAATTGCCACGATTGCCTGAAAGTGCGTCCGCTTTTTTAACATCGGACATAAGAGCCTTGGTGTCTTCGTCATATTCAATGGCAAGGATGGCTGTCTTTGCAATTTCAAGGCCCCTGGTGGACCTCCATTCGTAACCGTCTTCAACCGCCTCTGACAAGGATTTTGCAAAACCGATTTGGTCGCCTTGGATCTTGGACATGCGGTTGCCCTTGGATGGATCGTTGGTGTAGTTTGAAAATGCAGCTGATAATGATGAAACGACTTCGTTAAATAATTCTTCGGCCGCTTCGTTGTCCATGTCTGCAAAGTCAAAGGCAGGTGCGTTTGCCACCAAGTATTTTTGTGGGACAAAGTTTTTGACGAAGAGGAGTGGGTCGACAATCTTTAGGGTGTAAGTGCCCCTGGTGACTGCGCCGACTTGGGTGCCAAAAAAGGCGTCGTCCCAATAAATTTCGCTTTGGGTCCCAAACCTGTTTTTAGGAATTTCCTTGAGGTTTACATAAAAGGCCAATTGTTCAGCGCCTGCTTGGCCGCCAAATTTAATCTTATCCCAGGTGGACTTGATAATGGATGCCGACAAGCCGTCGCCTGCAAAAATGCTTTGTGAATTTGGATCGTCAGACGAGAAAATAAATCCGCCTGGCTCGTTGATAATGCCTGTAATCATCCCGTCTTGCATGGTGATAAGGGCTGTGCCTTCGGGAACCACGATCTTGGACCCGTTTGAAATAATATTGTTGTTGCCCTTGGTGTTTTCGCCACGGCCGGCGTTTTGTCCTTGGGGCTTGGCTGGGAAAATTCCCAGTGTGCCCGACTGTAGCGCGCCTGGTCCGTAAAAGTCCAACCATTGGTCAGCAAAAGTGCCGCCTAAACCGCCTGTAAATGCTTTAATAAATCCCATAATATCCTCCTTTTAATTTTATATTTTTTTGATTGATTTTTTTGTTTTTTAATTAAGACTGTCCGTCTTTTGGTTTTTAATTAACTGCGAATATTGGCACGAATTTATCGTGAGCGACATCGAGCTTCATAAGCACAGTTTGTTTCTTATTCATAAAGTAATGGCCAAGAAGTTCCGCCAAATTTTTGTCGATTGGATTATCCTTTCTAATGACGACCCAGAAACCCTCGTCCTTGCAGTCGTATTGGTCCATTTCATATTCACTAACTTCAGATACATAGGCGTCCTTTGTTACCAGTCCTAGGTCTAAGAGTGCTTTTAAAACTTCTTCGCCTGCATTGTCTATGTTGATCTCATCTTGCAAGTATGAGATAGCCTTGTCATTTATATAGACAGCATTCTTTTTGCCGTCCCATTTGACGTCCATGTCAAAGAGTTCTACAATGGCCCTAAGCGGGACCAAGGTCCGCCCGTTTTTCGCCGTTGCTGGCACATCGATTTGGATTGGCCCAGCTTTTACGTCGTCCGAGTACCAGATGGACGAATCGCCAATGCAAAGGGCAATACTGATCATGCCTTTTTGAATTGAAACCAGCTTTTCACTTGGCTCGTAGTTTACACTTGCCCCCATGTTTTCGGCTATGACCCGAATGGGGACTAGGACCCTTTGGTTGACGACAATTGGCGCCTGGTCGGTCTTAATAATTTGGTCATTTAAGTAGATTTTGATTTCGCCCTTGGCTTGGACTGCCCGTGCGCTTGTTAAAATGAATACAGCCGCCAGTAAAAGCAAAATCGTTTTTTTAAAGTCTTTCATAATATCACCTCGTTTTTTATTTTTATATTGTAATATATCAAAAATATTCGTAATCTATTGGTTTATACGACGAATGTTCATACCCACAAGGGGCAATCACATTCGCCGAATGTCCACGAAAATGTGGACGGTACATGGCTACAAATATATCCATAGGAAAAATCATTCTGTCTTTCTTTCTATTTATATTATAAAATCAAATTTGTTTTTCCACATCACCCGAAAGGTTGATATTTATAAAAATTTTTATTATTTTTCTAGTATAATAAAGTGATATATGATATAATTACCTTAAAGACTAGAGTTATTTGCGAGGAAAATTCGATGAAAAACACGAAGTGCAGAAATTTTGCGAATGAGGTGGGCTCGAGTGCCCTCCGTTTCCTCAGACTGTTGTACTCAATCGTTTTTCCCTTCGGTCGAACGATTGAACAACAGGTTGCGTGAGTCGCTGCATACCAATCGAGCGTCGTTATCACTCGCTCTCTTGGGCAGGGCTGCAGTTTGCAAATATTTCGAAACAAGCGTTTTTCGCGAATTTAACCGCAAATTGTATTTTATTGAAAGGAGGCCTCTCATGTATCGCAGGGAAATTATCACTTATACATCTTCGACTATTTGTATTATGATTGCTTGTGCCCTCCACCTCATGGATGAGCTGAATATTGTCGGCTTTCCGGTAAATGCCCTGGTCTTCTGTTTGTATACGGCCATGATTCTCCTTTGGGAGGCCAATATGGAATCCAGGATCCTTCGGACCGAATCTAAACGCCTCTTTAGGGCCATCACGGCTCTTTTGATTGGCTACATAGGCGCCAGGACTTTGAAGTACGAGATTCTCTACAACAATCCAACCGCCGTCGCCTACATCCGCTATTTCTATTATTTTTTCTCCATCAATATTGTCCACTTGGTTTTTCAAACTACTCTTTTGGTGGGCAAGTCTGAGCGCGAATCCATTAGCAAATGGTGGAAGCTTCTTTGGATACCGACAGAAATTTTGGTTCTCTTGGTCCTCACCAACGACTACCACTCCCTGGTCTTTGCAACAGATATTCCCTTATCTGTTGCGACTTACAAGCCGGGTTTTTATATAATTTTAATTTACATTTTAATTTTGGCCATTGGCTGCATTTATTCTACTATTCGCGCATCTAAGCACATGCGGTCGCCCTGGCCAATTATTTTGCCTCTTCTAATCTTGGCAATACTGGCCGCCTACACTTTTTTATACATTTACGAGCCGCCTTTCTTTTATCATTTTAAGGTCGCCTTTAAGAGTGCGGAGTTTAATATACTTGGAATTATATTTTTTATCGAGTCCTTGGTCTTCACCCGTCTTATCCCATCCAACAGGGGCTACGAGGGTTTTATGAAGCTCTCGTCCCTGCAAATCGGCTTGGCAGATAAAAACGGAAAAATTATTTTGGCATCTGAGGGTGGACCTGATGTAAGTCCCCAGATGATTGATTGGGCCCTGGGCACTCCTCTTTTCATAGACGAGGACACCCTTATGGAAAGCGCCGCTATCCAAGGAGGCAAGGCCTTTTGGTTTGTTGACCTCAGCGATTTTAATGCCCTAAAAAAACACTTGATCGAATTGAACGAGGAAATCCTAAATGAAAACGAAATTCTCAAAGCCAACAACGCCCTCAAGAAAAATATGGTTCAGGTCGAAGAGCAAAGGGAGATTAGAGACCACTTGCAAAGGCAGCTCAAGCCTCAGTTTGACCAACTTAGAAACATCTTGATGAACCTGCCCGAGGACGAGAATGCCTTTGAAATAAAACTTAAGCACGCCTGCTTTATCGACGCCTATATAAAGAGATATTCCAATTTGTTTTTGCTGACCAAAAACAAAAAACTTCTGGACTTGGACGAACTCAAGCTGGCCTTTAGCGAATCCCTGGATTATTTATCCTTAAGCAAGGTAAAGACCAGTTTAGATTGGGATATTGCCGGTATGTACAATGCCGGAGTCTCATTGGCCTTTTATGAAATTTTCCAATACGCCCTAGAGTTTTACATGCCTGGCGTCGATTCTGTATATGTAAGTATGAAAAGAAAAATCAAGGTCCCTGAGCTCAATATTAAAATTACTGGCGCCAGGGCCAAGTCATTCTTGGACGAATACGGCCAAGCTCATGAAAAAATAGGCATTAGGATTAACGAAAGCATTGGCAAGGACGAGATCAATTTGTCCGCTCGCCTGGAAAGGAGGGACTCATGACTCTCTTAGACCTAAACACCTACCAACTGGCGATTTTATTTATAATTAACACGGGGCTCTTGGTAGTTGCCATCAAGGCTGTGGTAGAGGTGGCCTTTATCAAGGCCCGGTCCAAGTATTTTTTGCAAACAGTAGTTATTTTAATCTTGAGCATTTTTCCCATACAAGTTTTGGCAGAGCTGGGAAACGGTGACTTTTACTTGGCCAAGACCTTTGTCGACCTGTCCCTCTACGCATTTATCGCCTACGATATCTTGCTGATTGTACTTGAATTTATTTTTGCAATAAGTTTTGTGAAAATAAATAGACAGACCATAGGCAAAAACTCTGTTAAAAAAAGCATGGACAACCTGCCAGACGGGATTTGCTTTTCAAAGATGGATGGAACACCCCTTCTCGTCAACAGGATGATGCAAGACATTAGCTTCGCCGTCTTTGGTAAGATGCTGGCAAACGACCTGGTCTGCGCTAAGGACATAAAAAATAACAATATAAAAGAAGGATCTAAGATTTTGCAAAGAGACCCCCTTGTAATCGAGGCCATGGGAAGGACTTGGCAGATAAAAGTGATCCCTCACGAAAATGTGAGGGAGACCTTGGCCTATGATATTACACTTGAGTGGGCCCTCTATCAGCAAATCCAAGAAAAAAATAAACAGATAGAAAAGATGAACGCCAGCCTAAAAGACTACCAAATAAATGTTGGCAAGTACACCCGGCAAAAGGAAATCCTCCAGGCCAAGATTAAAATCCACGACAAGATTGGCCAGTCGCTCATATATTTTAAGCGCTATCTGGACATGGATGTAAAGACCAAGGAGGACCGGGACAAGCTCATAAGTCTTTGGATGGAAAGCTTGGTCATGCTGGATGAAAAAAGCGAAGACCCAGATTCAGCAAAGTCCATAAATAAATTTAAAAAACTCATTTCAACTGCCAAGGATATTGGGGTGACAGTAAATGTCAACGGCAAATTGCCGGCTGAAGATGGCGATTTAAACTTGCTGGTTAAAATCGTCCACGAATCACTCAACAACGCCATCCGCCACGGTCAGGCCAAAAATATTTGGATTGACCTTGATGAGGACGACATAAATATCCACTCAAGGATAAAAAACGACGGCATCATTATCCATGGGCCCATAATAGAAAAAGGCGGCCTGAAAAATATCCGCCAAATAATTGAAAGCTGCGGCGGCAAAATGAAAATCCAATCTGATTCCCATTTCATTTTAGACCTGACCTGGCCAAAAGGAGGAAACCATGACTTATAGAATTATGATAGTAGACGACCAATTCGTATCGCGCGAAATGTTTAAACTCTATATAAGCCAATGCCCGGACTATGAAGTGGCCTATTGCGTGGACACAGCCATGTTTGCAGACACCTATGTCCTAAACTCCAAAATAGACCTGGTCATAATGGATATACTCATGCAAGACGGATCCAACGGCCTTGAAGCCGCGGAAAAAATTAAAAAATTAAAACCTGACCTCAAGATCATCGCCGTCACCTCTATGCCCGAAATATCCTGGATGGATAAAGCCAGAGAAATCGGCATCGAAAGCTTTTGGTACAAGGAAGTCTCCAAAGAAACAATACTTGAAATCATAGAAAGGACACTCGCCGGCGAATCCGTTTATCCATCTGAAACTCCAGAAGTGGCTCTGGGCATGGTCAAGTCGACCGAACTCACGCCCAGGGAAATTCAAGTCCTCCGCCTCCTCACCACAGGAGTCGGCAACGACGAAATCGCAGAAACCCTAAACATATCCTTAAATACAGTAAAAACCCACATCCAACATCTCTTGGATAAGACGGGCTTTGCTAATAGGACACAGTTGGCGATACAGGCGAGGGTTACTGGCTTTGTCATCGAAGACGAGTAAATTTGTGGTTAAATTCGCGAAAAACGCTTGTTTCGAAATGTTTGCTCACTGCGGAGTACCATCTGTACACCTCATTCGCAAAATTTCTGCACTTCGCGTTTTTCATCGAATTTTCCTCACAAATTATGTAGAGAAAATAAAAAAATTTTTCAGAACGTTGTAGAGGCTGCCTTTATGGCAGCCAAACTCGTCAAAAAGTCTCAAGCTACAAAAATCCATCAGTTTTTTCTCACAAATTATGTGTATATGTACACCTGCGTCGGCAAAAAATTCGTCCGCTCCAAATCTCATCGAATTTTCCAGCGAAATATATGAATAGATGTAAAGCTGCGTCCTAAAAAAATTATTTCACTTCGAATCTCATCGAAATTTCCTAGCAAATTTAGAGAGGGAGAAAGATCAAGAGAATAAAAATTCCCTCGCAAATTGTTGCCCAAGAAAACAAAATTTAGGTAGCGTCCGATTTATTTCGGACAAAAAATTTTGTTTGATTGGTTGTAACAATCTGATGAAAATGGTGACCAAAATTTTTTACCGATTGACGGCGCAAATCATCTATAAAATAAAATACATCCAACAAAACAAAAATCGGGGGCATCGAACCCCCAATTTTTTATGGCGACCATTTCAGGATCGCCCCTACATCGCTCTTATAAATTTATATAATACAATAATATACATCCATAAAAAAAATTGCAATTTATAAAACGCATCCGTTGAATAAACCTCGACCGCGGGACATCGAGTCTCCGCGTTCGAGATGTCCGAAATAAATCGGACTCTACCTACGTTCTTATAAATTTATATAATACAATAATATACATCCATAAAATGTTTTGTGCTTGTATTATTAAAAATATCTCATACACCGATGGTGTAATCGATATTTTTCGGGCTGTCCTGTTCCCCGAAAATTGGACACAAAAGGAGGAGAACATGGACTACACTAAAGACTACAAAAAGAAGAAAGTAGAAGAATATCTAAACTCAAAACTATCACTTAGAAAATTCACAAAGATAAACAACATCCCCAAAACAACCCTTCAAGGCTGGATCCAAACACACAACGAATACGGACCAGATGCCTTTATGGACTCAAGCAAAAGAAACACCTTAACTTTACAAGAAAGACATAATCTAGTAGAATTGTACCTAAGGAAGGGAGATGCCCTAACAAAGTTTGCTAAGAGCCATGGCATACCAGCCATGACATTTTCAAGCTGGGTATACAAATACTACCAAAGGCTCCTTCCTGAGTATATACGAAGGGAAGGCCAAGAATTGAGTAAAGATAAAAACCTTAAGAAAAGCAAATATTCAAACATAGATGACAAGAACGAATTCATAAAAAAATTAGAAGAAAAAGATGAGAAGCTACTAAGACTTGAAATAGAAAACGCATATTTAAAAGAGTTGAGGAGGATTCGACTTCAAGAAAAAACGAAGAAAAAACAAGGATTGCCGAAGACCTCCGAAGACAATACCCACTAAAGACAATTCTTGAAGTAATAGGACTAGCTAGATCCACCTTCTACCACAATCTAGACAGAATGAGAGAGCCTGACAAAGACTCAGAACTAAAACTTAAAATGCTAGAAATAAGAGAAGCTCATCCAAACTATGGACTAAGAAGAATACACGCAGTATTAAAGATGGATGAAGAAATAAACATAAAAAAAGTCCATAGACTATACAAAGAACTGGGCATGCAAATAAAAACCAAGAAAACCAGAAAACCATACACATTCCTAGGAAGCCTAAAAGACATACCAAACAGAATAAAAAGAAGATTTGACTCCACAATGCCAAATCTAAAACTCTTTACAGACACAACCTATGTAAAAATATATAAAGACAAAGAAAACTATACATGGGCCTACCTAAACGCCTTCATAGATGGATTTGACAGGAAAATAATCTCATACAACGTAGTAGACAACATGAGAAAAGAACCCTTCATAGATCTAGCAAAAGAAACCATAAGAAAAACCAATAATGCAGAATACAGAAGAACATTTCATTCAGACCAAGGCATCATATACTTCAGTAAAGAATACCAAGACCTACTAAAAGAAAATAATATCTACCAAAGCATGTCAAGAAAAGGCAACTGCCTAGACAACTCAGTCATAGAAAGCTTCTGGTCAGTAATTAAAAGAGAAAAACTAAGTAAAACAAAATTCAAAAGCCTAGAGCAGTTACAAAAGGCAGTAGATGAATTTGTGGAATACTACAACAACACAAGAATAAAAGAAAAGAACAACTACCTAAGCCCCAATGAAAAAAGGGCCAAGTATTACGAAGAAAAAGAAAGAGCATAAAGAAGCTTTCTTGCCAAATTTTAAATTTTTGAATAAGCTTTATGTCAAGGGCTATGCAAGTTGCTTCGCAACCCTTGACAATCGCATTCAAAAATTTAGTTAGCAAGTAGAAAGCATTCTTTTAGATGAACAAATTATTTGTCCAACTTTTTGGGAACACCCCAGGCCACATAAAGCTGGCCCCTACAACGTTCTTAGCAATATCCGTATGAGAAATACATTCAGCCATTATATTGCTCTTTTGGGCAGGGCTGCAAGTGGACCGAATTTTTCCTGATTGGTTGCAACAATCTGAGGAGAATGTCGCCCAAGAGTCTTGCCACAAAAGCCAAAAATCACATCCCGAAAATTGAATAAAAATATGTATTTTAAATACTAAAAAAGCAGCTACAAAAGTAACTGCTTCTTTTATTTCATATTTATCTTCTGTATACAATTATACATACAATTTGTTAGATAAAATTGATGAATTTTTGTAGCTTGAGATATTTTGACGAGTGAGCTGTACTAGAGTGTACAGCGGAATGAGCAAAATATCGAACACTGCAAAAAGTCGCAATTTTAGCAACAAATTACTAAACTATTTCTGTAACAACACCCGCACCAACTGTTCTGCCACCTTCTCTGATAGCGAACTTTAATCCCTTTTCGAAGCCCTAGCCCTGCAAGTCACGAGCGTTAGCGAAGTGAATGCAGTGGCAGGTCTTGTGCCAAAGATTCCTAAGAGGGCGAGCTTTGCGATGCCCGATTAGTTGAATCTGTCG